>JAIEQO010000003.1 GCA_019747655.1 Gemmataceae bacterium
GCCGTCGTCGCCGAGCTGGCCGCGGCCCTCGGGCTGACCGCCGGCCGCGTCACCCTGTCGGCCCTGGCCGACCGGCTGCCGGAGTCAACCGCCGGCGAACTCCGGGCCGCCCGCGACCGGCTGGCCGGCCTCGCCGCCGAGTTGACGGCCTGTCAGCGGCGGAACGCAAACCTCATCTGTTACCTTCGATCATACCTCCGCGGGGCCCTGTCCGGGACCGCCGACCCCCCGGCCCGGTACGGCCGGTCCGGGGCCGCGATCCACGCCCCGGGGTGAGTCCGGATGAACGCGTTCCCGATCGGCCTGTCCGCCCTGGCCGCCGGCACCCGCGGCCTCGACCTCGTCGGCCAGAACATCGCCAACGCCAGCACCCCCGGCTACCACCGCCAGCGGCTCGACTTCTCGTCCCGCACGACCGACGGGTACAACGGCACCGGGGTCGAGATCACCGGGATGACCCGGTACGAGGCCCAGGCCGTCCGGACGGCCATCCTCCGCGGCAACAGCGACCAAGCCGACGCCACCACCCGGCTCGACATCCGCCGGCAGGTCGAGGCCACCCTCGGGGCCGGCCCGGGCGGGATCGGCGGGGCGTTCGAGCGGTTCTTCAACCAGGTCGAGGGGCTGACGGCCCGCCCCGACGACCCGGCCGTCCGCCGGCCGCTGATCGCCGCCGCCGGCGACCTGGCGAGGCAGTTCACCACCGCCGCCGCCGACCTGGACAAGCTCCGGGCCGACACCGGGACCGAAATCCGCAAGACGGTCAACGAGGTGAACGACCTGACCACCCGGATCGCCGACCTGAACGGCCGCATCCAGGTGGTCGTCCAGCGGGGCGACCAGGCCAACGACCTCCAGGACCAGCGGGACCGGCTGATCGACGACCTGTCCCGGCGGGTCGACGTGCGGATGATCCCCCAGCCCTACGGGGCGATGAACGTGATGGGCACCGACACGGCCCTCGTCGTCGGCCCGTTCGCCTCCCAATACTCGGTCGCGTCCGACGCGAGCGGCAATCTGATCGTCACCCAGCAGGGCTCGACCCGGCCGGCGACGTTCGCCTCCGGCACCCTCGGCGGCCTCCTCCGCGAGTACAACACCGACCTACCCGCGACCCGCGGTCGGCTCGACGGGCTGGCCGGCGAGCTGATGGGCCGGGTGAACGCCCTCCACGCCACCGGCATCGGCACCGACGGGCCGTTCGCGTCCTTCACGAGCAGCACCCCGGTGGGCAACACCGCCGCCCCGCTCGCCGGCCAGAACCTCTGGTACCCGACCCAGGCCGGGACGCTCACCGTCTCCGTCACCGACACGGCGACCGGCAACCGCACCAACACGGCCATCGCCTTCGACCCGGCGACGGACTCGCTGCAAGACCTGGCCACGGCGTTCGGGGGCATCCCCGGGCTGGCCGCCTCGGTCAACGCCACCACCGGCCAGCTCACCCTGACGGCCGCCTCCGGCTACAAGTTCGACTTCGCCGGGCGAGATACCAACCCGGCCGGCGGGGGGGCGGTCGCCAACCCGGACACGACCGGCCTGCTGACCGCCCTCGGCGTTAACAACCTGTTCACCGGCACCGCGGCCGGAGACATCGGCGTCCGCTCGGACCTGCTGTCGAACCCGAACGCCCTGGCCGCGTCCCGGACCGGCCGGCCCGGCGACGCGACGAACCTGGAGCGGATCGCCCTGGTCCGGGACCAGCGCGTCTTCTCCGGGCGGACGCTCTCCGGCGAGTTCGCCGACTTGGCAGCCGTGGTCGGGGTCGACGTGAAGGGCCTCGACGACCGGCAGACCGCCCAGGCCGCCGTACTCCGCAACCTGCAAGGCCAGGAACAAGCCGTCGTCGGCGTCGACACCAACGAGGAGCTGGTCCAGCTCCTCCAGTACCAGCGGATGGTCGAGGGGGCGTCGAAGTACCTGTCGGCCGTCAACACCGCGCTGGACTCGCTGCTCGAAATCATCCGGTAGTAGGGGGACCCCACCCCCTAACCCCCTCCCCCGCGGGGGGAGGGGGAACAGAACCAGCCGCCTCATTTCCGGTCCCCCCTCTCCCTGTGGGGGAGGGGGTTAGGGGGTGGGGTCTCGGAGAGCGTCCCCATGAACCTCCGCACCACCGGCCAGTACCAGGTCGGTAACGCCCTGGCCTACATCAGCCAGCAGTCGGCGGCCCTGACGAAGTACCGCGAACAGGTCTCCTCGGGGCTGAAGGTCCAGCGGCCGTCGGACGACCCGACCGCGTACCCGCTGCTGACCCGGGCGAAGGACCAGTCGGCCCGGCTGAGCACCTACACCGGCGTCATGTCCGACGCCACCGCACTGCTCAACACCGGGGTCAGCTCCCTGGGAGAGGTGAACACCGTCCTCGTCCGGGCCAAGCAGATCGCCATCGAGGGCGGGAGCGCGACCACCGACGCCGGCGGGTACGAGGCCCTGGCGGCCGAGCTGGACAACCTCTTCGACCGGGCCCTCCGGGCTGCCAACACGGCCGTCGACGGGTCGTACATCTTCGGCGGCACCGCCACCGACACCCCGCCGTTCCGGGTGGCCACCACCGGCGCCAACGGCCAGCCGGCCACCGTCGCCTACGACGGGGCGGCCGAACGCGGCCGGGTGCTGATCGGCCCGAACCAGACCTCGGACACCCGGTACGCCGGGGACGCCGTCTTCCAACGGGCCGGGAAGGACGTGTTCGGGGAACTGATCGCCCTGCGGGACGCCCTGCGGGACCCGGCTACCACCCCGAGCCAGAAGGCGGCCGCGGTGCAGGGCCGGATCGCCGGGCTGGACGCCGCCCGGGGTGCGGTCGGGGACGCGGTGGCCGAGCAGGCGTCGAACCTGGCCGGGCTGGAGGCCCTGACCAGCCGGCTGGCCGACCTCAAGTTGACCGCCGACACCCGGTCCGGCGACCTGGAGGGGACCGACTACGCCGACGCGGTGGTGAAGATGCAGCAGCAGACGTTCGCCGTGCAGGCGACGCTGGCGGTGTCGGCCCAACTCCTCGGCCCGAGCCTGCTCGACTTCATCCGGTAGCGGCACTTCCTGGGACCGCGGCCGTCCCGGCCGCTCTTCTCCAACACCGGCGAGGAGCGGCCGGGACGGCCGCGCTCCTAGGAAACATCACTGCGGCGTGATCCGGGCCAGGGCCTCGGCGGCGGCCCGGCGGACATCCGGGTCGGAGTCGGCCAGGAGCGGCGACAAGCTCTCCGCGACGATCCCCGCCCGCCGGCCGAACCGCCCGAGCGTCCGGACCGCCAGCAGCCGGATGCCGGCATCCGGGGAGGTTAGGTCCAGGGCGACCGACCGGACGACCAGTTCCGATGGCGGGGCGTCCGGCTGGACCGTCTGGACCGCGTTTACCGCCGCCCGCCGGACCTCGGGGTCTGGGTCGTTGAGGGCCGCCTGGAGGTCCGGCAGGGCGAACCGGGCGGCCGGCCCGAGGTCCCGCAGGGCCCGGACCGCCCGCAGCCGGACGCTCGCGTCCCGGCTCTGGAGCTGCTTGGTCAGGGCCGCCACGTCCTGCGAGTCGGACGCCGCCAGGATTTGCTCCTTGGCCCGCTTGATGGACAGGTCGATGTCGACCGACCGGCCGGCCGCCCGGGCCATCGCCGGCAGCGACTGCCGGGCCGGCGACCCGATCCGCCCCAGGGCGTCGATGACCGCCTCCTGGAGCAGTTCGTGTTCGGGCCCCCGCAGGATGGTGAGCTGGGCCATGAGGTCCGGGACGGCGGCCCCGGCCTGGTAGCCGATCCGGCCGAGGGTGCGGGCCGCCTCGATCCGCTGGGCCTGCCGGAGCCGGGGGTCGCGGACGATCGCGGACAGTTGCCGGGCGAGCAGGTCGTCCTGCTCGTCGGCCCGGGCGGCCGGAGCGTTGAGCAGGACGGCGGACAGGACGAGCAGGCGCTTCATCGGGAGTCTCCCCAGGCATTATCGACGGGCGGCCGTGGCGGGAGTACCGCCGGGCGGGCCGGCTTCGGCTTCCGGCCGGTCCGACGCCGGGTCGTCGCGGACGTGCCGGCCGGGCGGGTCGGTCGGGCCGGGGTGGCCCCCGACGGGGTTGCGACCGGGCGTTGACGCCGCCGGCCGGGAGCCGTAACATTTCAGGGCCTACGGGCGTGCCGGTGGCTGTAGCTCAGTTGGTTAGAGCGCCAGATTGTGGATCTGGATGTCGCGGGTTCAAATCCCGTCAGTCACCCTCAA
>JAIEQO010000473.1 GCA_019747655.1 Gemmataceae bacterium
CCTGGGCCATGGCCGCCTCCCGAGTGGGACGGCAGGCTCAGGCGCAAACCCCGTGCCGGGGTTTTGTCAGGCCCCCTAAGGTTTACCGCATCGCCAACGGGATCAAGCAGGTTATCGATTACACGAGGATCGCCCTTCGGTTCGCGGCTGCGTTGAACGCGCCAACACCCGCCGGGGCGGCAGCCAACCTGGCGAGTGAGCTGAAGAGTCGATACGGGCTCGACAACGTCAACGCCATCCTCGAAGGATTTAATGTGATGGCACAATCACTCGGTCGGTACTGGAAGAAAATCACCAAGCAAATCATTCATCGTTCCCCGGAAATTGCGCAGGAAGTAGCAGAGGTCTTCATGCCCCGCTTGCCCGGCTACATGAGGAGTGAGAGCGAGAACCAGTTGCAAGTGATCTTTTTCTTGCCAACCGCTCCAGGGAGTCATCGGGGTGATAGGCAGGGCGACAGAATTATTAGTATCAGCGACAGCTTCGCTATCGGCGTAGCCCCGACCGGTGGCCGCATGTTCGGATTCGGTGTGCGTGATCGACGACAGCAAGGTTACGATCAATGGTTCCGCATCGACTGGTTTGATTATGGCATGCGGCCACCGCTCAACGTACATTACCACGTCGGTCATGAAGGTGATCGCCACCCAGGTTCTCACCGCGTCATCTGGACTCCATGACGATGAGCGATTACCTCGACCAGTTCGTGTGGTGGTCGGATGACGACGTGTTCCGCGCGGTTTTCGGAGAACACCAACCGCTCATCCACTCCCTGCCGCACCTCATGCTGCCGGCCAAGAAGCGGTCGCTTGAAATCGTTCTCCGGGCCATCGAGCGGATGGGGGCCGTCTGGCATGACTACCCCCTATTCGATAAGGCCGGCGATCCGCCTGACCTCAGACTCAGTCAGCACGAGGTGTTCCGTCTTTGGGGACTTCCGGCGAACCAAGAGTTGATGTGGAAGCATGGCTGGCACGCCAAGTTAGGCTCTTTCACTGCGATCCTCGATCTTGAAACATCCGAGGACGTTCTCGAAAAACTCAACCCCTTCGATCCAGCTGCCACTGTTTATGTCGAGCCCGACTTCCCCCAAGTACTTGACCACCTGGACCAACTCCGGTGGGCATACATCCCCTTATGGGATGAGCTTCCGCTGGTCCTCTTCGCTACTCGGCCGGAGGACGGCAATTGGGTCAAAGGCGTCGAGCAGGTTGCCCGTGACGAGGGCTTGCCGTACACCCGGGTCGTTCTCGAAGGTGGCCGTCAGACTTGGAAGTTGAGCCCAGCACTGCGTCAGCTCTGCCGCTTGGAGTACGGTCAACTGGATTCCTGACCTGTCACGGCCAACCGCGCCGATCGACCTCGGCGCACCAGCCTTCCTTGACCCTAGGGCCAACACGTCGCCGCTTGGTCTGGCTACCCGTAGTGGCAATTCGCCGGGGGGGACATGGTGTCGCGTGTCGGAACGTCGCCCGTTCGGGAGGAACCGTTATGGACATCCGTGTGGGCCGGTGGCTGCCGGCGGTCGGGGCGGTGGTGCTGGTCGGGGTCGTCGGGCCGGCGGCCCGGGCCGACCCGCCGGCCGGGTGGGGCGGCGGGGGCAAGGGGTACGAGCTGGCCGTCGACAAGGACGTCAAGCACGCCGGGAAGGCGAGCGGGACGGTCAAGGCCGTCGACGCCGAGGAGGGCGGGTTCGGGACCCTGACCCAGGCGTTCGCGGCCGACAACTACAAGGGCAAGCGGGTGCGGATGACGGCCCACGTCAAGACCAAGGACGTCGACGGCTGGGCCGGGCTGTGGCTGCGGGCCGACGGGGCCGAGAAAATCAACCTGGCCTTCGACAACATGATGGACCGGCCGGTCAAGGGGACGACCGACTGGAAGAAGTACGAGGTGGTACTCGACATCCCGGACGACGCCGGGGCGATCTTCTTCGGCTTCCTGGTGTCCGGGGCCGGGCAGGGGTGGGTGGACGGGTTCAAGTTCGAGGTCGTCGGCAAGGACGTGAAGACGACCGGGCCGGAGATCGAGCCGGCCGACCGGCCGGACGGCACCACCCTCCCGAAGGACCTGCCGAAGGACCCGGCCAACCTCGACTTCGAGGACTGACCGGGCCCGCTATGCTCCCATCCGAGAGGAGAGCAGCCGTGAGGCGACCGATGCGGTGGGCGGTGCTGGCGGCCGTCTTGGGTCTGACGGCCGCGACGGCGGGCGGGGCCCGGGCGGCGATGATCGTCGACTTCAGCTACTCGGGGCGGGGCGGCCCGGACGACGCCGGCCTCATCGCCACCGGCACCGGCAGCTTCTCCTTCGCCGACGGCCTCACGACGGTCGGGCTGGCCGACCTCCTGGCGTTTAACTTCAACCTGAGTGAGAACACGCCCAACACCGCGACGTTCGGCCTCCCGGACCTCGCCTCCTTCTCGGCCGAGGTCGGCCCCGGCCTGACCGTGACGAGCCTGGCCCTGGCGACCGACCCGGTCCAGGGCACGAACCAGCAGACCTGGCCTCGGGAGTTCGGCGTCTCGTCACTCGACCCCGGCGACGCGGCGACGCGGGTGGTGATTTTGGGGGTGTCGCTCGAGCAGACGACGGGGACCGTCACGATCACCCCCGCGGCGACCGCACCCGAGCCCTCGGCCGTCGTCCTGGCTGCCCTCGGCACCCTGGTCGCGGCCGCCGGCCGGGCTCGCCGTCGGAAGACCCGCACGACCGCCTGACGGCGGGGTGGTCATCGGGCCGGCCGGCGGCCATGTTGTCCTCGGCCAGTTAACCAGGGGGTGTGGTGGAGAACGTCACCGAGTTCACCCTGCTCGTCGGGCTTGGGTCGGTCGGGGCCGGGTTCCTGGGGGCCCTTACCGGGCTGGGGGGCGGGGTGGTCCTCGTGCCGCTGTTGGTCCTGGCCTTCGGGGTGGACATCCGCTACGCGATGGGGGCCTCGCTCGTCTCGGTCATCGCCACCTCGTCGGCGGCGGCCGCCGCCTACGTCAAGGAGGGGTTCACCAACATCCGCATCGGCATGTTCCTGGAGGTCGCCACCACCTTCGGGGCGGTGGCCGGGGCCTTCGTGGCCCTGTACGTCGGCGGATCGGCCATCGCCGCCGTCTTCGGGTCCGTCCTGTTGGCGTCGGCCTACCTCTCGCTCCGCCGCCGCCGCGAGTCGGGACCCGCCGGCGGGCCGGACCCGGTGGCCGCCCGGCTGCGGCTGGACGGCGTCTTCCCCACCCCGGCCGGGCCGCAGGCGTACCACGTCCGCCGGGTGCCCCTCGGGTTCGGGCTGATGTTCGTCGCCGGCGTCCTGTCGGGGCTGCTGGGCATCGGGTCCGGGGCGTTCAAGGTGCTGGCGATGGACCAGGCCATGCGGATCCCGTTCAAGGTGTCCACGACGACCAGCAACTTCATGATCGGCGTCACCGCCGCCGCCAGCGCCGGCATCTACCTGGCCCGGGGGTACATCGACCCCGGGCTGGCCATGCCGGTCATGCTCGGGGTGTCGCTCGGGTCGGTTGCCGGCGCCCGGCTGCTCCCCCACACCCGGCCCCGGGTGCTGCGGGTCGTTTTCGCCGCCGTGATCGTGGTGCTCGGGGTCGAGATGCTGTACCGCGGCCTGACCGGGAAGATGTGAGATGAGTGCCGCCGACCAACGCCGCCGGGAAGAGCGGTTCGAGCAGTTCCTGGGCGCCCTCCTGCGGGTCGGGGTGATCCTGGCCGCGTCGGTCGTGCTGCTCGGCGGCGTCCTGTACCTGGCCCGGCACGGCGGCGAGCCGCCCGAGGGGAAGGTCTTCCGGGGCGAGCCGGCCGACCTCCGCGACCCGGCCGCGATCGTCCAAGCGGCCGCGGGACTCGACGGCCGGGACGTGATCCAGCTCGGGCTGCTGTTGCTGATCGCCACCCCGGTGGCCCGCGTCGGCTGCTCCGTGGTCGGCTTCCTCCGCGAGCGGGACCCCACCTACGTCGTGCTGACCCTGATCGTCCTCTCGGTCTTGCTGTACACACTCATTTTCCGCTGAGCCGCGGGGCGGGGTCGTCAGGCCGCCCGGGTGACGCGGGGGTAGTCGCCGGTCTGGTCCGCCAGCCAGGCGGCGCACCGGGCCCAGTTCCGGCCGTCCCCCGGGACCACCTGCCCGACCACCCGGCCGCCGGCCGCCCCCGTCAACAGCGGCAGGTTGCCGGCCGCCCCGTCGCACGTCAGGGCCGCCAGCACC
>JAIEQO010000264.1 GCA_019747655.1 Gemmataceae bacterium
GCCGCCGGCGGTTGGGTCGTTGCCGCGGGCGGGTCTTGGGCCTGGGCGGGCATGACCGCCGGCCCGCCCCACGGGGCGACCGAAACCGGCTTCGGTGCGGCCGGCACCCCACCCGGCGGCCGGGCGGGGAGCGAGTAGGCCGGCATGGTGTACTGGGCGGCGGCCGGGCCGGCGGCCGCGACCACCGCCAGCGCCGCCGCGGGAAGGACTCGCGTGATCGTCATGCGCCCCTCGCCCGACCGCCCGGTTCCCGGCCGCCGCGCGGCGGCCGGCCCCGGGTCGATCCCGTGGACTCGTCACCCTTCCATCGACCGCGGGCCGCACCGACTTTAACGCCCGTGCCGGGTGTAGCGGTCGTGAGGGCTCTTGTACCCCGACGGACGGGCGACCCGGCGACCCGTTCGGTCATCCCAAGCCCCGGGATTGACACCGGGAGAGAACGTGATATTATGTACAGATAACGGACCCTGGACCGGTCCGGCCCGCGATCGGTGGACGGCGACCGTGGCCGTATACGGTAACGGTGAGATCGGAGCGGAAGTCTTGGCAGGACAACATGTTGAGGAGAAAATGAGGCTCGACCGTTGCCGGGTCTCTCGGGCTCGACAGGCACCTTTACGGTCGGAACTCGTTGTTGGCGATGATGTTCCGGTCGGCGGGATTGGGGGCGAAAAACCGGGGGGGAGGGGATTAGGAACAACTACCGACCCCCGGCTTTGGGAACGTCGGTATAACATGCCGAGCGGACAGGGTTAGGGGATCGGGATGGAGCCGAGCGAGCTACGAGACCTGGACGCCGCGCGGCGGTATGTGGTCGAGGGGCTGTGGCTCCAGCGGGCCGCCCGGCCGACCCCGGCGACCGTCCGGCCGGCCCTGGAGTGGGCGATGGAGGTGGTCGCGGCCGGGCACCCGCTCCCGCCGGTCGGGTTCGTGGCGGATGTCGGGTACGTCGCCCTCGGGGCCGACGCCGAGCACCGGGCGAAGGACCCGGTCCCGGTCCCCGGGTGGCCGCCGGCCGTCGGGCGGATGTACGAGGACTACCTGCTCGGCCGGCTGTACGCCGACTGGGCGTTCGAGCGGGCCGGGGACGCCCTGCGGAAGTACCACGGCCGGGACCGAATCAAGGGGGTGGCGTACCTGGTCGACCGGGTCCGGGAGCGGGCCGGGCTGCCGGGGGTGTCGCTCCCGCCGGCTGCCGTCCGGCGGCTCTTGACGGCCAACCCGGAGGAGGTCCTGAGTTCGGCCTGGGACGGGCTCCTGCGGGACGGCCCGTCGGCCCGGCTGGTCGAGATGTACCGGGCGATGGGGGAGGCCGGGCGGCGGCTGTCCGAGGTGCTGGTCAAGGAGGACGTGGAGGCGCTGGAAGACGGGTCGGCCCTGGGCGACCTCGGCCAGTACGTGGCCCTCCGCCAAGTCCGGCGGACGGCGGCCCGGCTGGCGGGGCTGCTCCCGGCCCGGGCGGTTCGCCCGCTGGTCGGCCGGCGGGAGGTGCCGACCCGCATTCTGGACGAGGACCAGTACCCGGTCGGCGGGTACACGTCGATCGCCACGAAGGGCTCGGTCGAGAGCCTGCTGCACTCGCAGCTCGCGTACATCGAGGACGACCCGGCCGAGGCCCCGGACCTGTTCGACGTGAAGTTCGCCCGGGACGAGCTGTTCTACTACAGCCGGGACGAGAACCAGTTCCTCCGCCGCCGGCGGGCGTTCGTGTTCGCCCTGTTCCCGGACCTGCTGGCCGCCCGGTTCAAGGACCCGGAGCTGCCGGCCCAGCGGATCGTGATGGTCCTGTCGGCCGTCCTCACCCTGGTCGGCAAGCTGTCCGACTGGCTGAGCACCGACGCCCTGCGATTCGAGGTGCTGTTCGTCCGGGACGGGGAGCGGTCGCCGCTGGCCGACGAGCAGCGGCTGATGGAGTTGCTCCTGCGGGTGCCGGTCGAGCGGGGGGACGGGCTGGTTACAACAGTGGCCGACCGGGCGGAGGCGGCCGCCCACCTCGGCCGGCTGGCCCGGCAGGCGCAAGTCCACTGCCTGGCGGCGGGGGCCGGGCCCACCCGGCTGGCGGTCGAGAACGCGGTCGTGACGGAACTGGTGGTGGACGGCCCGCGGCCGAAGCTGGGCGACGGCGACCGGCCGGCCGAGGACCTCCCGGCCGACGACCCGTTCGACGCCTGGCGGGAGGCGGTGCTCCGGGTCCTACAACTGTGGGTGTGACGAAGTCGCCCGATCGGGGGTCTCATGGCTCCGCTCCTTGCCTGCGCCTGGTTCGCGCTCGCGCCGACGGCGGCCCCGGTCCCGGCACCGGTGAAGAAGCCCGGCCTGCTTTACCCCACGACAGTGGGCACAAGGTGGGTGTACGAGCGGACCGACGCGGCCGGGAGGTCCAGGGAGGGGGAGCGGACGTTCGTCCTGACCCGCAGTGGCTTCGACGGCCAGACGCTGCGGCTCGATCTCGACGAGCGGTCGGCGGACGGGAATACCCGCCGGACCTACCAAGTCATCCTGACGCACGACGGCGCGTTCAAGTCCCAGGTCGGGGTGGAGAAGACCGATCGGCCGTACCGCATCATCCGCCACCCGTTCCGCGCCGGCGACCGCTGGAAGCTCAACCACCGGGTCAGCGACCAGCCCGTTGTCGGCGCGTCGACGGCCTGGGGGGTCGAAGAGGTCCGGGTGCCGGCAGGGGTGTACGACGCCTACCGGGTGGATGTCGATCACACGTGGCTCGGATTCAACCTCTCGACCACGTACTGGTACGCGCCCGGCGTCGGCCTGGTGAAGACGGTCCACAACGACGGCGGGGGCGACTGGGTGACGGTACTCAAGGCGTTCGAGCCGGGGCGGAGGTGAACCCCGGCCCGTTGCCCGGTGTACCACCCCTACGGAATCGCCCATGCGCTTCTTCCTCCTCGGGAACGACCGGAAGCCGCAGGTACGGGCCGAGGCGGCCCGGCTGCGGCCGCTGCTGGAGCGGGCCGGGGAGGTGGTGGCGTTCGACCTCCGGCAGGAGCAGGACCTGTCCGGGCTGGTGGCAGACCTGGCCATCGTCCTCGGCGGCGACGGGGCCATCCTCCGGGCGGCCCGGCAGATGGGCTACCGGCAGGTCCCCGTCCTCGGGGTGAACCTCGGCAAGCTCGGGTTCCTGGCCGACCTGTCGCCGGACGAACTCGTCGCCTGCCTCCCGCAGGTGCTCCGGGGCGAAACCCGGGTCACGTCCCACCTGATGTTCGAGTGCGACTACCCGACCCCCGGCGGGCGGGCGACCGTCCTCGGGCTGAACGAGGTGGTGGTCCACGCCCGGACGATCGGCCACGTCTCCGAGCTGGAGCTGGGGATCGACGGCGAGCCGGTCACCCACTTCACCGGGGACGGGTTGATCCTGAGCACCCCGGTCGGGTCGACGGCCCACAGCCTGTCGGCCGGCGGGCCGGTCCTGTCCCAGGAGCTGCCGGCGTTCGTCATCACCCCGATCTGCCCGCACACGCTGACGTACCGGCCCCTGGTCGATGCCGCCGGGAAGCGGTACACCGTCACCGTCCGCCGGGCCGAGGGGGCGGCGGTGACGGCCGACGGGCAGGCCCTGGGCCGGCTGGCCGAGGGCGACGTGGTGGCCGTCCGCCGGGCCGGGGTGGCGTTCCACCTGGTCAAGGTCGCCGGCCGGACGTACTACCAGACCCTCCGGGACAAGCTCCGGTGGGGCACCCCGCCGAACTACCGGACCGAACCGCCGGCCGGTTGACCGCGTAATACCGGCAGCCGGGGCCGGCTCGCACCGCCCCCCGAAGCCAACCCCCCGCCGGGCCCGCCGCATGTTCTCCTGGCTGACCGACCCGATGACCCTGGCGGCCGGGGTGATCCTGGCCGCCGTCCAGTTCGCGGCCGCCCTCCCGTGGCTGTGGGCGATCGACCCGAAGGGGTTCGAGCGGGCCACCCGCAGCCCGTCGGCCATCTTGACCGTGCTCGGCGGGCTCCTGGCCGCCGGGGCCGGGGTGGCGTTCTTCCTGTCCTACCGGGGCGACTCGGCCAGCCTGGAGGCCTACGGCCGGTACGGGTACGGGGCGGCCCTGCACCTGCAACTGTTGATCGACCTGTTCCTCTTGATGCCGCACGCCCTGGTCTTGGTCTGGCCGAAGGGCGGGGCGGTCGCCCTGGCCGCCTACCGGGAGGGGTGGCGGCAGCCGATGTTCTGGCTCATCACCCTGTTCGCCG
>JAIEQO010000077.1 GCA_019747655.1 Gemmataceae bacterium
GCCCGCCTGCCCGACCCCGCCGACCCGCCCGACGGCCGCC
The DNA here is from genome assembly GCA_019747655.1 of Gemmataceae bacterium. GTDB lineage: Bacteria > Planctomycetota > Planctomycetia > Gemmatales > Gemmataceae > Urbifossiella. Next base: position 41 of record JAIEQO010000077.1, read on the forward strand.
TGCTCGACCGGTTCCGCCGGGCCGGGGACGAGGCCGCGTTCGCCGAGCTGGTCCGCCGGCACGGCCCGATGGTCCTCGGCGTCTGCCGCCGGGCCGCCGGCAACCGGGCCGACGCCGACGACGCCTTCCAGGCCGCCTTCCTCGTCCTGGTCCGACGGGCCGCCGAACTGACCGCCCGGCCGACCGTCGGCGACTTCCTATACGGGGTGGCGGTCCGCACGGCGCTCAAAGCGAGGGCGACGGCCGTGAAGCGGCGGCTGAAGGAGGCCCGGGCCGCCCGCCCGGAGGCGGCCCCCGAGCCGGCCGGCGAGCCGGACGTGGCGGCCGCCCTCGACCGGGAACTCGCCCGGCTGCCGGAGAAGTACCGGGCCGCCCTGGTGCTCTGTGAGTTGGAGGGCCGGCCGCGGAAGGACGTGGCCGGGCTGCTCGGCATCCCCGAAGGAACGCTGTCCAGCCGGCTGGCGGCCGGCCGGAAGCTCCTGGCCGACCGCCTCCGCCGCTGCGGGCTGGCGGTCCCCGCCGGTGGGCTGGCCGCGACATCGACCGCTTCCGCAGTGCCGCCGGCCCTCGTCGAAACCACCATCCGCGCGGCCGTGGTGACGGCCGGGCACGCCGCCGGGGCGGTCCCGGCGGCCGCGCACCAACTCGCCGCCGAGGTCACACGGGCCATGTTCGTCACCAAGCTGCGGGCCGGGGTGTTGGTGCTGACGGCCGCGCTGGTCGGCAGCGCCGCCGGGCTGACCGGCCTGTCCCACGCGGTCGCCGACCCGCCCGCCGGCAAGCCGGCCGAACAGCCGACGCGCGGGGAGAATCTGCGGGAGGCCGCCGCCCAGGCGGCGAAAGACCTGACCGGGACGTGGGAGCTGCAATCGACGACGACCGACGGGGACACCGTTAAGCCCGGCAACCGGTGGGAGTATTACCGGATCACGTTCGCCGGCCAGAGGGGACGGCTGGAGTGGAAGTCGCGGGAAGACGAGCCCGGCAGCAAGGCCGGCGGGGGGGACTTCGGGTTCTCGGTCAACCCGACCACCGACCCGCCCCAGATGAACTGGGCTGTCACCGAGACGAGCGGAGTGGTGTTGTGGATTTACAAGCTGGAGGGCGACACGCTGACGCTGGCCCGGCACTCCGGCTCCGACCTGGAACGGCCGAAGGGGTTCGACCACAAGGACAAGCGGCTCCCCGCGCTGCGGCTGACCGTCAGCGTGTACAAGCGGGTGAAGGGGGAGGAGCCGAAGCCGGCCGGGGCCGGAACGGTCAAGCAGCTCGTCGAGAGGGAGCGGGCCGCGACCGACGCCCTCAAGGGGACCTGGGAGCTACAAACCCGGACCCTCGACGGGACCGAGTTCAAGCTCGGCGACCGGAAGGTGATCGACGGGCAGGAACACCGGATGGCGTTCGAGTACTACCGGCTGACCTTCGGCGACCGGACGGTCAAGACCGCGTGGAAGTCGTCGGACAAGGACGGCGAGACGCACGAGGGCGAGCACTCCGTAACCCTCAACCCGACCGCCGACCCGGCCCAGATCAACATCTTCACGAAGGGGTCGTTGTTGCTCGGGGTGTACAAGCTCGACGGCGACACCCTGACGCTGGCCACCCACGGCATCTCGGAGCTGGAGCGGCCGAAGGGGTTCGACCACACCGACAAGCGGATCGCCGACCTGCCGCTCACGGTGGACGTGTACAAGCGGGTCAAGAAGGACGACCCGAAGCCGAAGGACGAGGCCAAGCCGGCGGCCGTCGTCCCGCCGGAGCCGGCCCTCGCGCCGATCGGCGAGCGGAACGGGGACGACGTGGTCGGCCCGCCGGAAGACGGCGAGCCCGACTGGATGGCCGGGTTCCGCAAGGGCTACGCCCTCCCGGACGGGGTCGCGGTGAAGCTGGTCGCGGGCGCGGACTTCCCCGCCGCCCGGAAGGACTACTACGCCAAGGCCAACCCCACCTTCGGCCGGCACGGCGACTGGCTCCAGACGTTGGCCGCCGACGGCCGCCGGCTGGTCGGCTGGAACGGCCACGGCGCGGGGGACGGGACCGTTGCCGGGATGCGGATCGGCATCCCGCTCTGGCACCTGCTGGAGACCCTGCGGCTGAAACCCGCCCCCGTGCTGGCCGGGGACCCCGACCTGTGGGGCACCCCGCTGTACGCCGACGCGGTCGTCCGCGAGGCGGCCACCCTCTCGGAGATCGCCCGGGACCTGCCGGCCGCCCTCCGGCCGCTCGGCCTGGTCGTCACCGCCACGGCCCGCCCGGAGGAACGGGAGGTGGTCGTCGCCCGCGGAGCGTTCGCCCCGGACGGCGGGGAGGATGTCCGGGTGGACCTGGCCCCGGGGCCGTTCGGCAAGGCGGCCCGCGGCACCCACACCTACTTCACCCACCACCGGGGCCAACTGGCGGCCCGGCTCGGCGAGGTGGTCGGCCGGCCGGTGATCGACGAGACCGACCCGGAGTCCTGGGGCCGAAAGCTCGGCGGGTTCGAGTTCGTCAAACGGGCCGAGGGCGATTCCCGGCCGAAAGACCTGTCGGCCGACCGGGACGCGGTGCTGAAGCACGTCGCCGCCCAGACCGGGCTGCGGTTCACGACCGAGAAGCGGACGGTCTGGGTGCTGACGCTCCGCCGGGCCGGGGCCGCCGACCCGCCCGCAGCGAAGCCGGCCCCGCCGCCCCCGGCCTTGGAGAAGGAGAAGCCCGGCACCGTCAGCCCCGCCCGGCCCGACGACCCGACCTGGAAGGCCGACTTCCGCCGGGCCTACGCCCTCGCCGACAAGCAGGTCGTGAGGCTCGTCCCGGCCCCGTTCCCCGAAGTCCGCCGGGCGTACCTGATGGACGCCGACCCGGACCAGCTCGGCCTCCGCCCCCAGAGCCAGCACCTGCACATCCGGGACGACGGCCGGCGGCTTACCTGGCAGGGCTCACACAGCCGGAGCGTGTGGTACGGCGACGCCGCGTACACGGTCATCACCAAAGAAGAAGGGCTGACCCTGGCCGGGTGGCTCGAATGGGCCGCTGGGGCGTCGCCGCCCGAGGTCGAGGGCGACGCCGACCTGCTCGCCCTCCGGGCCGACGCCGACATCGTCGTCCGGGCCGGCGCCAAGCCGGACGAGCTGCTCGCCGGGCTCCAGGCCGAGCTGCGGGAGAAGTTCCGGCTGCCGGTCAAGCTGTCGTACCGGGAGGTCGAGCGGGAGGTGATCGTCGCCGGTGGGAAGTTCGCGTCCAAGCCGCGGGACGGGCGGAAGGAGAACGACGTGGACTACTTCGCCGAGTACCTGAACCCGCAGGAGGACGGTCACGCGAACCGGTTCGACCTGGACGCCGCCCTGACCCGGCTCGGGCGGTTCGTCGACCGGCGGGTGGTGAACGAGGCCGGGAAGCCGCCGGACGGGACCTGGCTGGCGGTCCGGGAGCACAACCGGATCGCCCCCGGCCGGCCGGGGTTCCCGCACCCGGACGACGTGGACCCGGCCAAAGTGCTCCCCAACGTCACCGCCCAGACCGGGCTAACGTTCACAACGGAGAAGCGGAAGGTCCGGGTGCTGCTCGTCGAGCGGGACGAGAAGTAAGTCCGGTCCGGTCTCCGCGGAGCGCGGGCCTCCGGCCCGCTGCGGCCGGGACGGCCGCGCTCCACAGACAACGCCGGGGCGTCGAGGACCTTACCCCGGACCGCGGCCGTCCCGGCCGCTCTTCCTCGGCACCGGAGAAGAGCGGCCGGGACGGCAGCGGTCCCAGGGAACGGGTTCAACCTCATCCGATATCACGTCCGGCGGGCGGTCCCACCCCGGGGCCGCCCGCGGCATTTTCCCCGGCCGCCGAAAAAAGATCGACCGCCCGCCCCCCGGCCGGGAGTATGAGGGTGGACGCCCCCGACCCGGGACCACCCCGATGGCCGACGACACCACCCCCTCCCTCGCCCGACGACTCCGCCGGGCCGCCGGCCTCCCCGACGCCGACGCCCCGTCGGACGCCGCCCTGCTCGGGCGGTTCGCCGACCGCCGGGACGAGGCCGCGTTCGCCGAGTTGGTCCGCCGGCACGGCCCGATGGTCCTGGCCGTGTCCCGCCAGGTCCTCGGGAACGCGGCCGACGCCGACGACGCCTTCCAGGCCACGTTCGTCGTGCTCGCCCGCAAGCCCGGGCCGGCCGCCCGGGCGGGGGCGGTCGGCGGGTG
>JAIEQO010000140.1 GCA_019747655.1 Gemmataceae bacterium
GGCCGCCGGGCTGGCGGCCCGGCGTCGCCGGCGGGCCGGTTGAGCCGACGCCCGGAGGTGGGCCGGGTGAGCGGACATTCCCTCCGGGCGTGCCGCCTGATACACTCGGGGCACGCCCGGAGGACGCCGACCATGCCGCCGACGCTCGAAGCCCTCGGGATCGACCGGATGACCGTGGGCGAGCGGATCGCCCTCGTGCAGGACATCCTCGACTCGATCGCCGCCGACCAGCCCCGGCCGCCGCTGTCCGAGGCCAAGAAGGCCGAGCTGGCCCGGCGGCTCGCCGACGCCGACGCCAACCCGGACGATGTCGTGTCCTGGGACGAGGTCGAGGCGGCCGCCCTGGCCCGGTGTCGGAAATGAGCCTGCCGCTCGTCACCCGTCGGGCGGCCCAATCCGAGTTCGACGACGCCATCGACTGGTACGAGCGGCAGCGTGCCGGCCTCGGGCCGGCGTTCGCGGCGGCCGTCCGGCGGGTGCTCAACGCCATCGCCGCCCAGCCGCGACTGTACGCCGAGGTGTACCAGGACGCCCGCGAGGCCCCGGTGCCGAAGTACCCGTACTGCGTCTACTACCGGGACGAGGGCACCCGCGTCCTGATCTTGTCCGTCTTCCACACCTCCCGTGACCCGGCCATTTGGCAGGGCCGCGTCTGATCCACGGACGCCCGGGTCGCGGGGTATATCGGAACAGGGACGATCATGTCCGACCAAGCCCGCGAGTTGCTCGCGTCGTTCGACGCTTTACCTCACGCCGACCGGGTCGAGGTGACGGCCGAAATCCTCCGCCGTCTCGACGACTACGGCCCCCTCACGGACGACGCACTCGTCGAACTGGCGGGCCAACTGTTCGCCGCATACGACGCCGACGAGGCGGCCCATCCGGGCGAGCGGGGGGCGTGAGCCCACCGGTCCGGCTACCGAGGGGGCTCACGCCCCCCCGCTCGCCAAGTCACCCCACCTCGACCATCGCCTTGACGACGCCGGTCTCGGGCTTGAGCCACTTCGGGAACTCGTCCGGCACCGCGTCGAACGGGGCCGCGTGCGTCACCCACGGCCGGGTGTCCAGCATCCCGCCCTCGATGAGGCGCACGATCCGCGTGAACTCCGGGGCCACCGCGTTCCGGCTCGCCAGGAATGTCATTTCCCGGCGGTGCATCAACGGCTGGGTGAAGGCGAGCTGGTCCTGGGTGATGCCGACCCACACCAGCCGGCCGGCGAAGCCGACGAAGTGGTACGCGCTCGACATCGACCTCGCGCTGCCCGTCGCGTCCGCTACCACGTTCCCGAGCTTGCCGCCGGTCAGCTCCGTGAACGCCTTCACGTCCTCGTCGAACCCCTTCGCGGTGATCGTCTCGCGGACGCCCATCTTCTCTCGGGCGAAGGCCAGCCGCCCCTCGTTCAGGTCCATCACCACCACCCGCGAGCCGGCCAGCTTGGCGAACTCGATGACGCTCAGCCCGATCGGCCCGGCCCCGATCACCAGTACCGTCTCGTCCGGCTTGGGGTTCGCCCGGTTGACCGCGTGCAGCCCGATCCCGAGCGTCTCGACCAAGGCCAGTTGCTCGAAGGTCAGCTTCGCCGAGACGTGCAGCTTGCGGGCCGGGATGGTGAAGAGCGGCCGCAGCCCGCCGTCGCAGTGGACGCCGAGGGTCTGGTGGTGCTCGCAGCAGTTGGTGTGGCCGCGGGTGCAGGAGTAGCAGGTCTGGCAGTTGATGTACGGCTCGACCGCCGCCCGGTCGCCGGGCTTCACGCTCGCCACCCCGGACCCGACCGCCACTACCTCGACGCCCAGTTCGTGACCGGGGATGCGGGGGTAGCTGAAGAACGGCATCTTGCCGAGGTAGCCCGAGTAGTCGGTGCCGCAGACGCCGACCCGGTGGACCCGGACCACAGCGTCGCCCGGCCCGGGGGCGGGGGGCTCCGGCACGTCGATCACCCGGAGCCGCTTCGGCTCGGCGAACTGGATGGCTTTCATGGCGGGGTGCCGTGGGAGAGGAGCCGCACGATCGACGCGGAAGAAGACACGATCAGAGACAGACATATCGGGACCGGCCGGACGTGACAGAGTTCGCCGGCCGACCGGCCGGAATCCCGAGTTTCCTGTTGCGAAGGAGAACGGGAATCGCAATACTACTAAGATGACAATGATTGTCATCAATTCAATGACTGGCGGCCCCGCCCTCTCCCACGCCGCCGACCCGTCGGCCGGGAGGCCGCGGATGCTCCCGCCGCCCGAGCCCGACCGGCTAACCCGGCTCGACGCCTACGCCGACCGGTTCGCCGACGTCTTCGCCCGGTCCGACCAACTCCGCTGGTTCCGGCTTTACCTCCGCGGGCTGCTCGACGCCGGCGACCGCAAGAACGCCGAGGCCATCGCCGCCCGGGTCGGCGACTCCGGGTCGGCGGACTTCGCCCAGGCCCTCCAGCACTTCGTCGGCCACAGCCCGTGGGGCGCCGGGCGGCTGATGGCCCGCACCCGCGAACTCCTGCCCGCGTCGGCCCGGCGGCCGCCCGGCACCTGGGTCGTGCACGACGGCGTGGTACCAAAAAAGGGCCGGCACTCGGTCGGCACCCAGCGGCAGTTCGCCCGCCCGCTCGGCCGGAAGGTGAACTGCCAGGTGGCGGTCGTGGTCGGCCGGGACGGGCCGGCCGGGTACGTCCCGCTCGCGGTCCGCCTCTACCTGCCCGGCTACTGGCTGAGGGAGCAAAAGGAGTTGGCCGAGAAGACCGTCCCGGCGGAGTTCCGCGGGCACGCCCCCAAAGCCCAGATCGCCGCCGGCCTGCTAACGGAGTTGGTCCGCGAGGGGTGGGCGGCGGACGCGGCGGTGGCCGACGAGGGCTACGGGGCGACGACGGCCGCGTTCGAGCAGGCCGGGGCAAGGGTCGTCACCGGCCGGGCGGCCGAGGCGGTGTCGGCCCGGGCCGGTCGGGAATGGGGTCGGTTGACGGCCGAGTTGGGGTTCGACCACTTCGAGGGCCGGGCCTGGCTCGGCTGGCACCACCACGCGGCGTTGGTTTTGGCGGCCGCAGGGTTTCTGGCGTCCGAGGCCGGCGAAGATCAGTAACCCGACGGCGTTACAGAAGCTGACGGAGTCGGCCGGAATACCTCACCTTCCCAGTAGTCAACGCCCCCGCGGCCGGGTATCGTGCTGCGTAACGCGAACGGCCGCGCCGGCATTACCGGTGCGGCCGCGGGAAGTGCCGAGTCCATTAGTTGAGCGAGAAGGCCGGCGGGAAGGCCGGGACCGGCCGCCGGGCTTCGAGCTGGGCCTGGGTCATCTCCCGGGCCAGCCGGTAGACCTCGGCCACGCAGGCGAGTTGGGTCGGGGAGTAGCCGGCCAACATCGGACACGGCACGAACGCGACCGGGTTCGGCATCGTGGCGACCGCCCCTTCGGCGGCCAGGTGTTCCCGGAAGCGGTGTTCGAGCATGACACGGCCTCGAAGCGGTTGGTCCGACTTCGACCGAACTTGGGATAGTGCCAAGTAAGATCATGAACTTAGTCATGATCCCCTGCCCGAATCGTACTCTTTGCTGGGCACGAAGGCAAGTGGTTCACCCGATTTAGTCGGGATTTCCGGGCGACGGGCCGATCCCGATCGACTCCGTCTCGCCCGATCTGGTCCTTTCCGCAACCGCCTGTGACGCACGGAGGGATTCTGATGACCGGGACGATGATGATGGAGCGGACGGCCAACGGCATGGCCGGGATGATGCCCGGGATGGGGATGGGCATGGGCATGGGGACCGCCCCCATGGCCGGCACCGGGATGATGGCCCCGAACATGGTCATGGTGCCCCGCTGCACCATGAAGATGGAGAAGGTCTCGGGCGGGATGAAGGTCACCTGCGTCTGCGACGACGCGACCGCCAAGGCCATGATGCAAAACCTCTGCCAGATGATGGCCGGGGGGATGTGCAGCCTGTGCTGCATGATGAACGGGATGATGGTCTGCTGCTGCAACATGACGATGGGCGTCTGCAAGTGCGAGATGACCAAGGACGGCTGCGTCATGACCTGCACCAGCGGGGACAAGGCCTGCGAGGCCATGATCCAGGGCTGCTGCGACTGCATGACGGCCTGCATGAAGGCCGGCTGCATGTGCTGCATGATGATGGGCGGCACCCCGGTCTGCTGCTGCGTGTGCTAGCGAAGAGTGTTTAGTGTGGGAGTGTCGGAGTGTTTAGCCCCGACGAGTTACTTCG
>JAIEQO010000024.1 GCA_019747655.1 Gemmataceae bacterium
CCGCGATCTACGCGACTTCCGCGGCCCGGGCCGGGGGGTGGGCCCGGGCGTAGGCGGCGCACCCGATGATCCCGCTGTCGTCCCCGAGGGCGGCCGGGACGCACCGGACCCGGTCGGCCGCCCCGGGCAGCGTGTACCGCTGGGCGATCTCCCACAGCCGCTCGATGAACGGGTCGCCGAGGGCCTGGGCCACCCCCCCGCCGATCACGATCACCTCCGGGCTCAGGAGGTTCACCACCCCGCCGACGCCCGCCCCGAGGGCCCGGGCCGCGTCGTCCACGAGCTGCACGGCCACCGGGTCGCCCTTCTGGTAGAACTCGGCCAACTGCGAGCTGCGGACGCCCTTCGGGTCGACCCCCTTCCACTCCTTGCGGACCCGCTTCGGGGCGTCGCCCAAGACCTCACCGGCCCGCGTCATGATCCCCTTCCGCCCGGCGATGTCCTCCAGGGTCGTCCCCTTCCGCCAGTGGACGATCAGGTTCCCGACCTCCCCGGCGTGGCCGTTGAACCCGGTGAACAGCCGGCCGTCGAGGATCAGCCCGCCCCCGACCCCGGTGCCGACGAACACCCCGAGCACCGTCCGGGCCCCCTTCGCGGCCCCGTGGGAATACTCCCCGTAGGTCCCCATCCGCACGTCGTTCTCGACGGTCAGCGGCCACCGCCAGCCGTCCGGCAACAGCGGCCCGAGGTCCACGTCCTTCCAGTCCAGGTTCGGGGCGAACTTGACCCGGGTGGTCCCGACCTCGATCTGGCCGGGCACCCCGAACCCCATGCCGCGGACATCGGCCGGGGACACGCCGGCTTCGGACAGGACCGCCTCGACCCCCTGGGCGACCCGGGCCATGACCCCCGACGGCCCGCCGGCCGGGTCGGTCGGGTGCTTCGACCGGGCCAACAGCTTCAGGTTGTCGTCGAACAGCCCGGAGAGGATTTTCGTCCCGCCGAGGTCCACCCCCAGCCAGTAGCCGGCCATGCCGTTCCCCCGTGTGCGCAGAGGCGTGCCGCGAGTCTGCGGGGCTTAGGTGGTTATAGCCCCGGCGCGGGGGTGCGGTCAGCCTCCGGCCCGCTCCGCGGCCCGGATGAACGCGGCCACCTTCGCCGGGTCCTTCCGCCCGGGCGCGAACTCGACCCCGCTGGCCACGTCCACCCCCCACGGCCGAACGAAGGTGATCGCCTCGGCGACGTTCTCGGGGGTCAGCCCGCCGGCCAGGACGAGCGGCACGCCGGGGTCGAAACCGGCTAGGAGGTGCCACGGGGCCTTGTGCCCGGTGCCGCCCATCTCGCCCTCGACATAGGAATCGACGAGGACGGCCGCCGGCGGCCGTCCTCGTTCCGTGGCTGCGGCGACGAACCGGCGGATGAGGTCAAGCCCCGCAGCGTCCTTGACCCGGAAGGCCGGGACGTGGGCGAACGGGAACGGGTCGTCCTCCGGCGGGGCCTCGTCGTAGGTCTGAACGCTACGCAGCCCGAGCTGGTACGCGATCGCACAAACCTGCCGGAGCGGCTGGCCGACGAACACGCCGACGGGGGCGGTGAACGGCGGCAGGTCGCGGACGATCGCGGCCGCCTGTTGGGGAGTCAGGTAGCGGGGCGACTTGGGGTAGAAGTTCAGCCCGACGGCGTCGGCGCCACACTCGGCCGCGTGGCGGGCGTCGGCCGGGGTCGTGACGCCGCAGATCTTGACGCGGACCATACCGGTCTTCGTAGGGCCGGTTGCACCGGCTGTCGATCCGCAGCCGGCCCTACGTCGGACTCGTCCCGAGCTTCCGCCGCGCCGACGCCAGCGCCCCGTGGACCACCACCTCTTCGCCCAGGGCTGCCGGGACGATGTCCGTCAGCCCGGCGAACGGCGGGAAGGTCTGCTCCGCGACGAGCTGGCGGAGGCGTTGGAAGAATAACTCGCCGGTCAGTGACACGCCGCCGCCGATCACCACACGGCGGGGGCAGACGAGAACGACCAACTGGCAGATCGCCTCGGCCAAGGCGGTCTGGGCGCACCACAGGATGCCGTTAGCGAACAGGTCGCCTTCCTGGACCGCCATCCCGATCTCCCGGGCGGTCACCCGGTCGGGCGAGCCGGCTAACCTAACCGCAGCGTTGCCGGGGTAGTCGCCGAGCTGGAGCATCCGACGGGCCATCCGTCCGATGCCCCAACCCGAAGCGATGTCTTCCAGGGTCGGGGGGTCGACGGCCGAGCCGTTCGCGGTACGAATCGGAGGAGACATCTTCGGCTGCCGCACTCGAAGGTGCCCGATCTCGGCCGCCCCCCGGCCACAACCGCGGTAAATCTCGCCGTCGATGACGAGGCCGCCGCCGATCCCGCTGCCGATCGTCATGTAGAAGATCGGGGAGAGACCCTTCCCCGCACCGAACAGCGCCTCCGCCAGCCCGGCCACGTCGGCGTCGTTGCAGATCACCGCCGGCACCCCGACCAGCTCCGACACCCAGTTGCCGAGCGGGAAGCCGTCCCAGCCGGCGATCTGGTGCGACTTGATGACCGACTGCGTGGCGTCGTCGGTCGGGCCGCCGAACCCGACCCCGACGCCCTTCAGGGCCGACCGCTCGGCACCGGCCTTCGCCAGCAGCTCCGGCAGCGCCCCGACGATCTGCCGGCGGATGCCCTCCCCGCCGGCGGCCGGGTCCACGGCCCCACGCCACAGACCGAGGATGGTGCCGTCACCCGGCCCGAGCCCGAGCTGGAGCTTGGTCCCGCCGATCTCGATCCCGAGGTACATCACGGGTCCCCCGACGAAAACACCCAGGGCTCAGGCCCTGGGTGTATCACGGGGTCGGCCGGCGGTCAATCGTCTGGTGCGGGTCGCGCTACACCCCCTGGACGACGAGCTTCGCCTCCCGCTCGGTCTCGTCCCGGAGGTAGCGGACCACGACCGCCTGGCCGGGCTTGAGCTTGGACACGGCCCGCTGGAACTCCTCCGGGCTGTTCACCTCCTCGTCGCCGACCGCCAGGATCAGGTCGCCGGGGGTCCCCCGGCCGGTCTCCGGGTCCTGGCGGAGGCCCCGGAGGTCGGCCTTGTCGGCCGGGCCGCCGGGCTGGACGGCGGCGACCATCACCCCCTGCTCGTACCCGGCCCGGCGGAGCCGCTTGTGGTCGTACAGCCGGACCCCGAGGTCCGCCCGCTGCACCCGCCCGGTCCGGATCACCTCGGTCACCACCCGGTTGACCGTGTCCGACGGGATGGCGAACCCGATCCCGACGTTCCCCCCGTTCGGGGTCGAGATCGACGTGTTCACCCCGACGAGCTGGCCGAACTTGTTCAAGAGCGGGCCGCCGCTGTTGCCCGGGTTGATCTGGGCGGTGTGCTGGACGGCTCCGGGGATCGGCGACCCGGTCGGCGACTCGATCGCCCGGTCGAGGTTGCTGATGATCCCGGCCGTCAGGGTCAGCGACAGCCCGAACGGGTTGCCGATGGCGTACACCTTCTGGCCGACCTTGAGGTCCGCCGAGGTGGCCACCGGGACCGGCCGGAGGTCCCCCGGCGGGTCGATCTGGACGACCGCCAGGTCGTAGTTCGGGGCCGCCCCGACCAGCCGGGCCGGGTGGGCCGTCCGGTCGGCCAGGACCACCCGGATGCCCATGTTCGGCCGCCGCAGGGCCTCCTGGACGACGTGGAAGTTGGTCACGATCCGGCCGTCCGCGTCCCAGAAGAACCCCGACCCGGTCCCGGTCTGCTGCTCGAGCAGCCGGTCGTCGTACCGGTCCCGGGACTGGAGGACGGTGTCGACGTTCACCACGCTCGGGCGGAGGGCGTCGAACAGGCTGTTGGCCTCGACCTCCTCGGCGTCGAGCGGGCCGTTGGCGACGGCCGCCCGGGGCCGGGCGTCGGGGTTGGTGAGCGGGGCGTCCGAACTGCCGAGACGGAGGAACCGGCCACCGGCCCACACCCCGACCGCCCCGACCCCGGCGGCCAGGGCGAGCAGGAGCAAGACGACCCCGGGGCGGACGCCGGCCGGGGGCGGGGCCGGCTGCCGCCGCCGGGGGGCCGGGGGGTAGCCGTCGTAGAGGCGGTCGGTGTCGGGCATGGGTGTCCCCTGGGCGGCCTGGACTCATTCTAGCGCCGGCGGGTGGGCGGACGGGTGCGGTTTTCGCCGCCCGCCTCGCGCCACCGGGGGCTCGACTGGCTGAGAGGCTATCCGAAAAGTGCCATTGGCGTAAATAGCGGCCTGCAGTCATGATGTCCGCTCCCCCGCCCCGAGGA
>JAIEQO010000347.1 GCA_019747655.1 Gemmataceae bacterium
GCCGGGGTGGCGGAGGCCGCGGCGGTGCCGGCGGCGACCGGGCGGCCGCCGCCTTCAACGGGGACGCCTTCCGGGCCGTCATCCCGATGCTCGACGCCGTCGAGGCGACCTACACCGAGGTCGAGGCCGACCGCACACCGAAGCTCAAGACCGGCGGGAACGTCATCATCCGCGGGGCCACCGTCCTGACCGTCTCCGGGAAGACGCTGCCGAAGGCCGACATCCTGGTGAAGGGCGGGAAGATCGCTGCCGTCGGGGCGGACCTGGAGGCCCCGGCCGGCGTCACGGTGATCGACGCCACCGGGCTGTTCGTGATGCCCGGGATCATCGACACCCACTCCCACTTCGCCGTCTCCGGCGGGGTGAACGAGGCGGCCCTGTCGGTCGTGCCGGAGGTCCGGGTGCGGGACGTGATCGACGGCGAGGACGTGCAAATCTACCGGGCCGCGGCCGGCGGCGTCACCACCGCCCGGCTGCTGCACGGCAGCGCCGACGTGATCGGCGGGCAGGACGCGGTCATCAAGATGAAGTGGGGCCGGCCGGCCAAGGAGCTGCTCCTCGCCGACGCCCCGCGGGGGGTCAAGTTCGCCCTCGGGGAGAACGTCAAGCGGACCGACGGCCGGTTCCCGAACAGCCGGCTGGGGGTCGAGGCGGTCCTCGTCCGGGCGTTCACCGAGGCCCAGACGTACCAGAGGCGGTGGGCCGACTACCGGGCCGGCAAGGACACCGCCGACCCGCTCCCCGAGCCCCGCCGCGACCTCCGGCTCGAGGCCCTGGCCGACGTGCTGGCCGGCGACCTCCGCATCCACTCCCACTGCTACCGGGCCGACGAGATCGTCATGCTCCTGCGGGTGGCCGACCGGTTCGGGGTCAAGGTCCGGTCGCTCCAGCACGTCCTCGAAGGGTACAAGGTGGCCCCGGAGATCGCCGCCCACGGGGCCAGCGTGAGCCTGTTCAGCGACTGGTGGGCGTACAAGATCGAGGCGTTCGACGCCATCCCGTATGCGGCCCGGTTGTGCCGCGACGCCGGGGTCATGGTGTGCCTGAAGTCCGACGACAACGAGCTGATGCGGCACCTGAACCAGGAGGCCGCCAAGCTAGTGAAGTACTGCGCGTTCACCCCGGACGAGGCACTGGCGGCGATCACCCTGAACCCGGCCAAGCAGCTCGGGATCGACGGCCGCACCGGCTCGATCGAGGTCGGCAAGGACGCCGACCTGGCCGTCTTCACCGGCCACCCGCTGAACTCGTTCAGCCGGTGCGAACTCACTCTGATCGAAGGCGAGGTGTACTTCCAGCGGGCCGACAAGCTCGCCCCGGAGGCGGGCGCGAAGGCCGGGCCGGCCCCGCAGCCGGACAAGTTCACCCCCGTCCCCGAACTGCCGAAGGGGGTCTACGTCCTCAAGGGCGGGACGGTCCACCAGCCGGGCAAGCCGGGGTTCAAGGGGACGGTCGTGGTCGACGCCCAGAAGGGGCAAATCACCCACGTCGACGCGGACGGGGCGAACGTCGACTACCCGGCCGGGGTGAAGGTGGTCGACGTGACCGGGCTCCACATCTACCCCGGGCTGATCGACGCCGGGACGGTCCTCGGGCTGGTCGAGATCGACTCGGCCCGGGAGACGAACGACAGCCGGGACGGCGGCGACTTCCAGCCCGACCTCCGGGCCAGCATCGGCATCAACCCGGACTCCGAGCTGATCCCCGTCACCCGGTCCAACGGCGTCCTGTCGGTGGTCACCCGGCCGACCGGGTCGCTCGTCCCGGGGCAGGGGGCGCTCATCAACCTGGCCGGGTGGGTGCCGGCCGAGATGGTGGTGATCGACGGGCTGTCGCTGCACGTCGAGTACCCGGGCGAGCCGGCGTTCCGGGGCGGGTTCGGCCCCGGGTTCCCGAACGAGGGGGAGAGCCCGGCCGCGAAGTTCCGCCGGGAGGAGAAGCTGGCCAAGCTGAAGGAGCTGTTCGAGACGGCCCGGCGGTACGACGCGGCGAAGAAGGCCGGGCTCAGCCCGCCGGCCAACCCGCGGCTCGACTCGCTCCTGCCGTTCGCCCGGGGCGACCGGCCGGTGGTCATCACCGCCGACCGGAAGGCCGACATCCTGGCCGCGCTGAAGCTGGCCGACGACCTGAAGGTGAAGCCGGTCGTCAGCGGCGGGGCGGACGCCTGGAAGGTGGCCGCGGAGCTGAAGAAGCGGGACGTGCCGGTCATCCTCGGCCCGCTGATGGGCATCTCCCGGGAGCCCGGCGACCGGTACGACGCCCACTACGAGGCGGCGGCCCGGCTGCACCGGGCGGGGGTCCGCTTCTGCATCCGGTCGGCCGGCGGGTACAACACCCGGAACCTGCCCTACGAGGCGGCGATGGCGGTCGCCTACGGGCTGCCGCCGGAGGAGGGGCTGAAGGCGGTCACCACCGCCCCGGCGGCGATCCTCGGGGCGGCCGACAAGCTCGGGACGGTCGAGGCCGGGAAGACCGCCAACCTGGTTATCACCACCGGCGATCCGTTGCAAGCGACGACGCAGGTGCTCGGGCTGTTCGTGGACGGCCGGCCGTACGAGCCGACCAACAAGCAGACCCGGCTGTACGACAAGTACCGCAAGCGGCTGGACGAGGTGAAGGCCGGGCAGACCCCGCCGGCGGCCGGCGGGGGGCGGCCGTAGGGCGGGGGGCGGCGGAGGTGCGGGTCGCTCTGCCGGGCGAACCCCGAGCGTGAGCGAGGGGGTGGGTCTACCCCCTCGCTCACGCTCGGGGTTCGCCCGTTACCCCGGGTTCGCGGCCGGAGCCGGGGTCCGGTGGGCGTGCCGGATCAGGGCCCCGTCGGCCACGTACACCGCCTCCTCGGCCAGGCTGACGGCGTGGTCGGCCGCCTTCTCCAGGTGCCGGACGACGGTGAACAGCCCGAGCCCGGGCTCGACCGCGGCCGGGTCGGCGGTCATCGTCCCGACCAGCTCGCGGATCAGGGCGGCGTTCGCCCGGTCCACCTCGTCGTCGGCCGCCACCACCCGCAGGGCAGCGGCCCGGTCCCGCCCGACGAAGGCGTCGACCGCCTCCCGGAGCATCCCGCCGGCCCGGGCGGCCATCTCGGGTAGCCCGGCCGGGATCGGGATCGGCGGGAACAGGGTCAGGGCGTGGACCCGGCCGGCGATCCCGGCGGCCAGGTCCCCGACCCGCTCCAGGTCGGTCGCCGCCAGCAGCACCGCCGCCACCCACCGCAGGTCGCCGGCCAGCGGGGCGTGCAGGGCCAGCACCCGCATGCACTCCTCCTGGAGTTCGTTCTCCAGGGCGTCGACCGCGTCGTCCCCGGCGATCACCTTCCGGGCCGCCTCCCGGTCCCGCTCGAACAGGGCGGTGGTGGCCGTCGCCAGCGCCTCCTCGACCAGCCCGGCCATCCGGACCAGCGACCGGCTCAGGTGGTCGAACTCCTTCACCGTCTTCTTGAGCATCGCCGCCCCCCGCCGCCATGACCCCGTCGTACAGACCGCCCGGCCCGGCCGTGTCGGGACAATCCCGGGGTGTGGTTGACCGCCTGGGAATCCATCATGTCGGCTTTCGGCCGGGACGTAAAGGCCGGATGGGGCCGGCCGCCGGCCGGGTCGTGACGAAGTGGGAAAACCCGGCCGCCGGGTGCCGCGCGGCACCCGGCGACCGGGCGTATGGTGATCGGCCGGGGCGACTACTTGACCAGCGGCCCGGGGGCCGCCGGGCCGTCCGCCACCGGCCGGTAGGTGTCGTCGTCGCTGCCGTACCGGAACCAGAGTCGGTCGGCCGGGCTCCAGTACAGGTTGCAGTCGTGGGCTTCGCTGAACGCCTTCCGGTCCCAGAACGGGTTGGCCTTGCCGCGGTAGAGCTTCGGGCCCGGGTCGGCCGGGACGATCTTGGCCGGGGCGAACGGGTCGGCCGGCGCCGGCTTGCACCGGCCGACGGCCCCCAGCCACCCGGCCAGCTCGGCGTCGAGGTCGACGAGCAAGTCGTCGGGGTCGAGGACGAGCCGGTTGCCGACCCCGTTCCGGGCGTTCTTCACGACCGTCACCCCGCCCGGGCCGCCGTCCACCACGACCGTGTTGCCGGACCCGTTCCCGGACCCGGTGATGACGTTGGCGGACCGGCCGCGGGGCCCGGCCTGGCGGACGACCACCTCGGGGCCGTTCACCACGACCGACCCGCCGGGCCAGCGGACCACCTTCGGCTCGCACGCGGCCGGACCGCCCGGCGGGGGGA
>JAIEQO010000629.1 GCA_019747655.1 Gemmataceae bacterium
GGTCGCCGGACGGGCCGGCGGTCAGCACGGGCGGCCGGTCGCGGGTCGGCAGGTCGGGCACGGGGGCCTCCTGGGCGGTGGTGCCATCGTACCGGCGGCGGACGGCCCGTGCCACGACCCGGGACGCCACGCCCCGGGTAACGATCTTCCGGACATCGATCCGACGGGATTGATTGGTTCGGCCGCAGGGTGTGCGTGTTGCCGAACCAAACCAACGAGAGCCGGCCTCCGGGACGCACCGTACCCCCGCCGCCCGGCATCCAATAAGATGGACCGAACAGCTCGTGACGACGTGGGTTGGCCCTCCGCCACGCAAAAAACAAGGAGCCCCGATGCCGGCCGTTCTCGACGACGTGTCCGCCGAAATCCTCGACCTGAAGCAGCAACTCGGGGCCACCGTCCTGGCCCACTACTACCAGGACGGCGAGGTCCAGGCCCTGGCCGACATCACCGGCGACAGCCTGAAGCTGGCCCGGGAGGCCACCAAGGTCGACTCGCCGGTGATCGTCTTCTGCGGCGTGCTGTTCATGGCCGAGACGGCCAAGATGCTCAACCCGTCGAAGACCGTGCTGCTGCCGGACCTGGCGGCCGGGTGCAGCCTGGTCGACGCCTGCCCGGCCGACAAGCTGGAGCGCTACCAGGAGAAGCTGCGGATCAACGGCCGGAAGTTCCAGACGGTGTGCTACATCAACAGCTCGGCCAAGGTCAAGGCGCTGTCGGACTGGGTGGTCACGTCGGGCAACGCCGAGGACATCGTCCGGAACAAGGTCCCGGCCGGGTACGAAATCCTGTTCGTCCCGGACAAGCACCTGGGCCGGTATTTACAGGAGGTGACGGGCCGGGAGATGATCCTGTGGGACGGGTCGTGCATGGTCCACGAGGTCTTCAGCGTCGGCGACCTCCTGAAGATGAAGCGGCGGCACCCGGGGGCGAAGACGATCGCCCACCCGGAGTGCCCGCGGAACATCCTGGAGCTGTCCGACTTCGTCGGCGGGACGGAGGCGATGATCAAGTACCTGGGCGGGTTCGGCCGGCCGACCGAGTTCATCGTGGCCACGGAACCCAACATGCTGTGGCAGTTCCAGCGGCGGTTCCCGCGGCACACGTACCTGCCGGTCCCGGGGATCACCTGCGCGTGCAACAACTGCCCGCACATGGCCCGGAACACGCTGGAGAAGATCCGGGACTGTATGGTGAACCGGAGGCCGGAAATCCTCTGGCAGCCGGAGTTCGACCGGGCGAAAGAGGTCTTGGCCCGGAGCCTGCTGAACCCGCCGGCGACGGCCCCGGTCCAGCCTGTGGGAGATTGAGGAGAACGACCATGCCGACCGAGACGACCCAGCCCGGCGTGAACGGCGTCGCCCTGTCGCCGCTCGACGTGCTGACCCTGGCCCAGGCGGCGGCGTACCTGCAACTGCCCGAGGACGCGGTCCGGGCCGAGGCCGAGGCCGGCCGGCTGCCCGGCCGGGCGGTCGGCGGCCAGTGGCGGTTCGTCCGGGATGCCATCGTCGGCTGGTTGCGGACCGGGGGTCCGAAGAAGTACCGGCCGGAGAACCATCCGGTGAGTAACGAGACGCCGGAGGAGTACGAGGCGTTCCTGGCCACGATCCGGGCCCACCGGGACGAGACCGACCGGCTCACCGGCAGCGGCAAGTACGCCCCGGAGGGGTGATGTACCTCCTCGATACGGACACGTTCTCGCTGGCCCACCACGGCCGGGCAACCGTGACGGCCCGGATCGTCGCGGCCCGCCGTGCCAGCCGCGAGGTGGTGCTACCGACCGTCACCCGGATCGAAGTCCTCCGCGGGCGGTTCGAGGCGGTGCTGAAGGCGGCCGACGGAGCCGCCCTACTCCGGGCGGTGGAGCTGCTCCGGTCGTCCGAGGCGTACCTGGCCGAGTTCCGGATCGTCCCGTTCGACCCGGCCGCGGCCGCCGTCTTCGACCGCCTCCGGGACGACAAGCGGGTCCGCAAGGTCGGCCGGAACGACTTCCTGTCTGCATGCATCGCCCTGGCGAACGACGCCACGCTGGTGACCCGGAACACGAAGGATTTCGCCCTCGTGCCCGGGCTGAAGGTCGAGAACTGGGCCGACTGAACCCCCGGCAAGGAGCCCCGCATGCCCGCGCTCGTCCCGAACCGGTTCCTCGTCCGCGTCGCCCACCCGTGTCCGTATGTGAAGGACGTGCCCGGCGGGGACGACGCCGACCACCTCGTCGACCTGCCGGACGCCGCCCGGCTGGACAACCTCGCCGCCCTCGACGGGCTGACCAACTTCGCCGACGTGCGGCTGGCCTGGAACGAGTTCGGGCTGGCGGTGCAGGCGACCGTGACGGGGAAGAGTGAGGCCCCGGCCGGGGACGCCGGCCGGCCGCGGTCGTCGGACGGGCTAACGCTCTGGGTCGATACCCGGGACGCCCGGACCAGCCACCGGGCCAGCCGGTACTGCCACCAGTTCCACCTGCTGGCGGCCGGCGGCGGGCCGGACCAGGAGGACCCGGCGGCCTTCCAGGCGAAGATCAACCGGGCGCTGCAGGACGCACCGCTCTGTAACCCGGGTGACGTGCCGTTCCGGATGCTGAAGGTGAAGGGCGGGTATCGGCTGGAGGCGTTCCTGCCGGCAGCCGTCTTGACCGGGTTCGACCCGGCCGAGCACCCCCGGCTGGGGGTGTACTACGCCGCCCACGACCAGGAGCGGGGCGACCAGTACCTGGCCGTGGACGGCAACTTCCCGTTCGCCGACGACCCGTCCCTGTGGGCGGTCCTGGAGCTGGTGAAGTAGGCCGGGCCGTGTCGGCAGCCCCGATGGGTTACACCAGCCCGACCGCGTGCTTGGCCTGCTGCTTCAGCACCTCGGCGAGCAGGCCGAATCCGATGCCGCCGACCTTGTCCTTGACCAACACCTTCGCCTTGTTCCAAACCGTGTCGTTCCGGGCGGCCGCCGCGAACTCGTGCCCGGACCAGGTCAGGCTTGTGGCCATCGCCGACGGGCCGTCGCTGTCCCCAGTGGTATCGTCGACCCCTTCTACCAGTCCGGCCTGAATCATGAGATGTACGTGATGGCCGATCTGCTGCTCTGTATGCCCCTCGATCACCAGGTCGGGCGCCCAGCCACTTGGATGCTCCTCAATAGCGAACACGATCTTCCGCACCAGGTCCATGTCACGCTTCATCGGTGCCTCCGCGAAGACTCCGGGGGCTGACGCCCCCGGCTCGCCGTCTTCAGACTTGATGACTTGAAGACCTGACGACTTGCGACTTCCGCTAAGCCCCGTAGTCGATGTCCTCGGGGTTGTTGATCTTGTTGGCCATGATGAACTGCTTGCGGCCCTCGACCTCCTCGCCCATCAGCGTCCGGAACAGCTCCTCGGCCCGCTGGGCGTCGGTCATCGTCACCCGCAAGAGCGTCCGGTTCTTCGGGTCGAGGGTGGTCGCCCACAGCTCCTCCGGGTCCATCTCCCCCAGCCCCTTGAACCGGGTCACCGTGATCCCCTTCTCGCCCAGCCGGCGGACCTCGAACACCAGCCCCCGCAGGTCGGCCAGCTCCTTCCGGGTCGAGCTGCCCTCCAGCACGAACCGCACCGGCGGCTCCCGCCCGGCCACCCGCGGCAGGGGCACCAGGTCGGCCGGCCCGAACCCCATCGCCTTGAGCTTGCCGAGCCCCCGGTTCAGCGCCCGGACCTCGTGCCACTCGTCGAGCGTGTACCGGGTGGCGTCGTCGGCCGCGGCCCCCGGCTCGCCCGGGGCGAGGTCGTCGGCCGGGACGAGTTCCTTACCCAGCTTCTTCCCCTGCTCGGCCCGGAAGGCGTTCACCTCGTCGGCCGAGGCGAACCAATACTCCTTGCCCGCATAGCGGACGTGGTAGGCGGGGAAGACGCCGTCCTTCGCCCGCGGCAGGAAGGCCGCGAGGGTGTGGCCCCGCCGCTCCAGGCTGACCGCCGCCGTCTCGACCTCGTTCAGCACCGGCACCAGCTTGGCCAGGGCCTCGCCGGCGACCTGCCGGGGCGAGCGGGGGGCGTCAGCCCCCTGATTCGCGGCACCATCAGGGGCCTCACGGCCCCCGCTCGCCGAGACATGCAGCGTCGCGTCCTTCAGGCCCCGGGCCATCAGCTCCTTGGTCATCTCGTCCCGGGTGGCGACGAACCGGCTCTCCTTCTTCTGCGTCACCTTGAACAGCGGCGGCCGGGACACGAACACGTGCCCGTCCTCGACCAGCTTCCGCATCT
>JAIEQO010000761.1 GCA_019747655.1 Gemmataceae bacterium
GACCCCGGCCGGCCCTCGGATGCCGCCCGGCAGGTCGCCGCGTCCCTGATCCGGGACCGGCTGGTGCACGCCCTCGACCTGTGGCTGGCGACGACCCGGGATCAGGCAGCCGTCCGGGCGGTCCTGGCGGCGGCCGACCCGGACCCGTACCGGGACGCCGTCCTGGCCCGGGACGACCCACGCCTGTCGGACCTCGCCGGGCGGCCGGAGCTGTCGGCCCAGCCGGCCCGGTTCGTGGGGCTGGTGGGCCGGTTATCCGCGCTCCCGCCGCCGCGGCAACGCGAGCTGTTGACCGCCGCCGCCCGCCGCTGGCCCGGGGACCTCGACATCCTCCTCACACTCGGACTCTCGTACCCGGAAGACGGCGGGGCCCGGGCACGCGGGCGGGTCCGCTGGTTCCAGGCCGCGGTCGCCGCCCACCCGGGGAACACCGTGGCCCACTGGAATCTTGCGAACGACATGCAACTCCTGGGCGACACGGCCGGGGCGACCCGGCACCTGCGGGAGGCCGTCCGGCTCGACGGGAAGTTCGCCCGCTTCCACTTCAACCTGGGGAACGCCCTGGCCGACCGGGGCGAACTGGCCGAGGCGGTGGCCGAACACCGCAAGGCGGTCGAACTCGAGCCTGCCAACCCCGGGTACCGGCAGGCCCACAACGCCGCCACCGCCCGGGCCGACCGGACCGCCCCGCCGCCGGAGGTGAGGTGAGCGCCGGCGGCCGGGTCCGTCAATCTGAAGGTCGAGGCTTTGAACGCAGCGGCCGTTGCCAAACTCCCACTCGACGCCGAGACGGCCGCCTGGGTGGCCGGGGTCGGGGACGACCCGGCCGCCAAGCCGGCCGCGGTCGGGCTGGTCCCGGGGCGGCGGGGCGAGGCGTCGGGCCGTTGCCCGACGCCGACCTGACCCGCCGCCGGGCCGACGACCAAGGGCGGGACCGTCACCAACCTCGTCACCGTGGCCAACGACGTGCGGGGGTACTTCGGCGAGTCCCGCCCGCTCCGGGGCATCGACGAGCGGCGGGCCGACGAGTTCCGCACCCACTACCTGACCCGCTCGCCCAAGCTGGCCGCCGCCACCGTCGCCCGCCGGCTGCACACCGTCAAGCGGTTCTTCGACTTCGCCCGGCGGATGAAGTACGTCCCGGCCACCCGTTCGCCGGCGTGCCCGCCCCGAGCCTGATCCCCGAGGCCCGCCGGCACGACGTCCCGGCCGACGACGCACACCGGATGCTGGCCGCGTGCAACCCGACCTGGCGGGTCATCGTGGTTCTGTCCCGGTTCGCCGGCCTGCGGAACCCGTCCGAGGTGCTGTCGCTGAAGTGGGAACACGTCAACTTCGAGACGGGCCGCATGACCGTACCAAGCCCCAAGACCGAACACCACCCGGGCAAGGCGTACCGGGTGGTGTTCGGTCTTCCCCGACCTCCGCCCCGTGCTGGACGAGGCGTGGGAACTCGCCGCCCCGGGGGACGCCTACGTCGGCGGCGGGAAGACCGGGGACGGCTACCGGGGGGCGGCCGACCGGCCCGGGGGATGGATGAGCGCCAACCTGCGGACCACGTTTGAGAAGATCGTCCGCCGGGCCGGGCTCATGCCGTGGCCGCGGCTGTTTCACAACCTGCGGGCGAGCCGCAAGACCGACCTGATGCAACACCACCCGATCCACGTCGTCTGTAGCCGGCTCGGGGACACCCCGGCCGTGGCCCTCCGGCACTACCTCACCGTGCAGGACCGGGACTTCGAGAAGGCGCTATCGGCCGGTGCAGAAAGCGGTGCAGTGGTGGTGCAAAACCCGGTGCAGTCAGCAGCGGTCGGTGGGCGACCGCAAACGACTCAGACGCCACAACTCCCGGTCGGTGTCGGAGATGGGCGTCCGGTGTCACCGGCTGTCACTATGATCGAGTGGGCGGTACAGGATTTGAACCTGTGACTTCGTCCGTGTGAAGAACGCACTCTACCGCTGAGTTAACCGCCCGAAATGGCCTGCGGGTAGCACCCGCGGGCCGGTAGCCATCGTGATAGGGGACGCCCGCCGGGCCGTCCAGGTTCACACCTTCGGCGGCAGGTTGGTCGGGGCCGCGTCCTCGAATTTGGGGCTCGAAGCGGGAGTCACCCGCTGCGGCGGCTTGACCGGCTCCGGCTCGATCGCCGCCCGCGGGGCCGACGCCTCGTTCACCTCGTCCTCGATCCCCTTCATCCCCTTCTTGAACTCCACCATCGTCTTCCCCAGCGACCGCCCGACCGTGGGCAGGTTCCGCCCGAACAGGAGGACGCCGAGGACCACCAGCAGAAGGATTTCGGGGCCGCCGAGACCGAACATCAGACACCCTCCTCGATCGGGGTTACGCAGGCCGGGTACGTTTGAGGAGGTCGAAGGTAACCCCAACCGGGGCGAACGCCCGCAGGTCACTCGTCACTATACCGCAGCCCGGCCGGCCCGGGCAAGGAGACCGGGGCCATTTTCCCCGGTCACGGCCCGGCCAGCCGGAGGTTCACCACCACCGGGTAGTGGTCGGCGTACCCCCGCCCGCCGGGGGGCGGGGTAGCCCGTCCGCCGAACCGCCACGGCCGGCGGGACCCGCCCCGGGTCATCACCTCGGTCGGCACCGTGACGGAGTCCGGGTCGCAGCCCCAGCCGACCCCGTCGAGCAGCCCGGGGGAGACGCCGATCTGGTCGTAGATCAGCGGCCGGCCTCGGTAGTCGAGCGTCCCGAACTCGGCCGGCGACTTCCCCGACAGGAGCCCGAACAACCGCGGCGGGACCGCCCCCGGGACGACTGCCGCGCGGTCGGCCGTCATGTGCAGCTCGCCCGCGACCGGCTCCGAGTCCGGTGTCGTGTTGAAGTCGCCGCAGACGAGGAAGTCGGCGGTCGGGTCGCGGCCAACGACCCGCTCGTACTCGGCGTAGATGACCTCGGCGTACCGGTCCCGGCCGCGGTCCTCGGTCTTGCCGTCGTCGGAGAGCTGCGAGGTCCAGTGGGACGCGACCAGGGTGAGGTCGGCGGCGTTGGCCAGGACGTGGGTTTCCAGGACGCGGAGGTTGCGGGACCCGAGCAGCCGGGTCCGGCCCTCGTCCAGCTTCAGCTTCGAGATGACGCACGGGGCCATGTACCGGCCGGCGTTGGCCGCCAGCTCCCGCATGGCGACGTGCTCGTACCGACCCGCCCCGGGCGGAAGCTTGGCGTTGAGAGCGTCGCGGAGCAGCTCGGCCGCCCGGACGCTCTCGACCTCGCAGCAGGCCAGGATGTCCGGGCCGCGGCCGCCGTTCACCCGCAGAATGACCTCGGCGAGGTGGTCGTACTTCAGTTGCCGGGCGGCCGGGTCACGGGCGAACCAGTCGTCGTAGTCCTCGTCCACCTTCCGCCGGTGGTCGTCCCGGTCGTCGAACAGGTTCTCGACGTTCCAGAACATGAACACCACGGTCCCGGGCGGGACGGGCGGGCCGGGGTCGCGGGCGGCCTGCTGCCGCCGGGCCTGGGCGACCAGGTACACCGCCACCCCGACGGCGACCAGCACGCCGACGACGACCTTCACCTTCGGCGGCAGGGCCAGGAACGCCCGGACCAGTTGGTCGGCGCCCCGCGGACCGCCCCGGCCCCGGCTACGGGCCATGTCCCCCTGCCCTTCCCGGTCGCGTGATTCGGCTGGACACCCCCCGCCGGGATGTTATGACGCCCGGCCGGTCCGGGTTCAAGCGGGGGGTCGGCCATGAAGGCGGCTGGGCGGCTGGCGGTGCTCCTGTGCGGGGTCGGCCTCGGGGCCGCCGGGTCCCTGTTCCTGGCCGGGTCCCCGCGGCCGGCCGGGGCGGCGGGTAACGACCGCTACCAGGACACGATCATGGCCACCGGGGCGGTGTCGATCAACCCCCGGATCCAAACGGACGGCGTCTGGCTGCTCGACTATAAGGCCGGGAAGCTGATGGGCACGGTGATCGACCGGACGGCCGGGAAGATCGTCGGCTGGGCCGAGGTCGACCTGCGGACCGAGTTCGGGCTGGTCGCCCAACAGGACGTCCACTTCCTGATGACGACCGGGTGGGTGACCCAGGGGCAGTCGGCCCTCTACCTGGCCGAGACCGCGACCGGCCAGTTCGGGGTGTACACGATGGGCCCGGCCACGACCGGCAACGGGGTCGTCATCCGCCGGCACGACATGACCTCGTTCCGGGCGAAGGACGGCCCGCCGGCCCCGGCCCAGCCGGCCGCCGGGGCGGCCCCGCCGGTCGTGCCACC
>JAIEQO010000382.1 GCA_019747655.1 Gemmataceae bacterium
GGCCAGGCGGTCCGGCCGGCCAGCCGGCGGGCCCACCGGACGGCCCGGCGGCGGACCTCGGCCCCGGTCCGCTCCAGGTCGTACCGGGCGGCCAGCCCGACCCCGGCCAGGAGCAGCACCCCCCGGCCGAGGTGGACGGCGGGGTCGTCGGCCCCGCGGGTCGGCACCCAGAGCCAGACGAGGGCGATGAGGTAGATTGCCAGGACGGTGCCCCCGGCCGGCGGCCGCCAGACCGGGTGGTTGCGTAACAACACGAGGGCGAAGAGGCCCTGGACGCCGGCCCCGGCCCAGACCGGCCCGGACCCGAGGCGGGCGGCGACGCCGGCCAGGACGGCCGCCGGCAACACCAACAGCGACACGCTGACGGCCCACGGGACGAACCCGAGGCCGTCGGAGGACCGGCGGTCGGACAGGCGCATGGCTCCCTCGGCCGGCGGCAGGGCGGCCGGAAAGGGTAGAAGACCGCCCGGCCCGGGTCAAACGGCCGGGCGGTACAACATCGGTGTTCGTGACGACCCGGGGTTTCACCCCGGGCTATGTTGTGGCAGCCCTTCAGGCTGCTCGGGTTTTTCGACCCTGAAGGGGTCGCACAACATAGCCCGGGGTGAAACCCCGGGGTTCTGGACCGGAGCCCCCCATGCTCGTGCTGATGGACTGCGTGGCCCGGGCGGTGGCCCAGAAGGGCGTCCGGGGGCTGGCCGAGATGGTCCCCGGCGGGCCGTACCTGGTGGACGTGGCCGGCGATGCGTACCGCCGCTACCGGGAGCGGAAGCGGGCCGAGGAGCTGCGGGCCGAACTCGCCCAGCTCGCCGCCGCCAGCGCGGACGAGGCCAGGCGGGCGGCCGAGGAGGTCGCCCGGCAGGTGATGGGGGAGGCGCCGGCAGAGGACCGGCTGGCCCTCGAACTGTACCTGACGCAGATTCCCGGGTGCGTCCGGCAGTCGCTCAAGCGGCCCGACGACCCGTCCGGGGCGAGCCTGCCGTTCGGACTGACCATCGGCACGGCCGACGACCTGGCCAAGCTCCTGCCGCCGCAGATGCCGCGGTTCCGGCCCGGGGCCGACCTACCCGGCCGGCCGGGGTGGGCGCTGGCCGAGCTGGTCGGGACGGGCGGGTTCGGGGAGGTGTGGCTGGCCCGGCACACGTTCCTGCCCCAGCCGCGGGCGGTCAAGTTCTGCACCGACCCGGCGGCCCGGGCCAAGCTGGCGTCGCACGAGGGGCGGGTGGTGGCCCGGGTGATGGCCCACGGCCCGCACCCGAACGTCGTCCCGCTCCTGGACGCCCACCTCGACGGCGACGCCCCGTGGCTGATGTACGAGTACGTCGGCGGGGGCTCCTTGACCGACCTGGTCCACCGCTGGCAGGCCCTGCCGCCGGCCGACCGGGAGCGGGCCGCGGCCGCCGCCCTGCACGAGCTGGCCGCCGCCGTCGGCACCTTCCACCGGCTCGCCCCGCCGGTCGTCCACCGGGACCTGAAGCCTTCCAATATTCTCCTGGCGAGCGGGGGGCGTGAGCCCCCTGATGTCGCCGGATCAGGGGGCTCACGCCCCCCGCTCGCCTTAAGAATTACCGACTTCGGCATCGGCGGGCTGGCGGTCGACCAACTGCGGACGACGGCATCGGCCCCGGCCGGGCGGCTCGGCACGTCCTTGCGGGGGTCGTACACCCCGCTCTATGCGTCGCCCCAGCAGCGGGCCGGGGCCGCCCCCGACCCGCGGGACGACGTGCACGCCCTCGGGGTGATCGGCTACCAGATGGTCACGGGGCACCTGACCCAGGCCCCCGGGATCGACGCGGCCGACGACCTCCGGGAGGCCGGGGCCGGGGAGGGGTTCATCGGGCTGGTGGTGAAGTGCGTGGCCCAGAAGCCGGACCGCCGGCCGAAGGACGCCGCCGAACTGGCCGAGAAGCTGGCGGAGTTGATCGGTGCGAGGGGGGGGCGTAAAGCCTCCGCTCCGTCCGGGCGAACCCCGAGCGTGAGCGAGGGGGTGCCCCAACACCCGCTCCCTGACGGTCGCGGTTCGCCATCAGAGGGCCCCCGCCCCCAGCTCGCCAAGCCCGTGCCGCCGACTGCCGCACCGTCGCCGCCTCGGCCGCCCTCGCCGCCCGCCCCGCCGAAGCCGGCGAGGTACACCGTCGCCGTCTCCGGGCAGTGGTTCGCCCGCCCGGCCGGCGATGGGTCGGCGGCGTGGGCGGCGCCGGTGAAGCTACCGGGTGAGGTCACGCCCAAGCCCGGCGAGGTCTACCGGCTGGCCGCCGACCCCGCGAAGGCGACCGACGCCGCCCTGGCCAAGCTGGCCGCCCTGTCCGGACTAGCTAGCTTAGAGGCGATCGACCTGACGGGCTGCGGGCAGGTGACGGACGCCGGGCTGGGTCATCTGGCCGCCCTGCCGGGTCTGAAGGCGGTCGGGCTGGCCGGGACGGGGGTGACGGACTCGGGGGTGGCGCGGCTGCTGACCCGGTTCCCGGGGCTGGAGGCGGTCGGGCTGGCGGACGCGGGGAAGGTGTCGCCGGCGGTGCTGCCGTACCTGGCCCGGCTGCGGCACCTGAAGGCGGTGTCGCTCCCGCCCCGGGCGGATACGGTCGATACGCGGCGGGAGCTGGCCCGCCGGCGGCCCGGGGTGGCGGTGGTGTGACCGGCCGGCGTCACCCGCCGGGGTAGCGGACGGTGAGCGTCCGGTTCGCCCCCGGGGCGGCGAACTCGACCTCCACCCCGTCCGGCCACGTCACCGTCAGCCGCTCGGGTCGGGTGTCCGAACCCAGCCCGAAGTGGGCGACGGGTTCGCCCGGGCCGCCGTCGACCACCTTCACCCGGGTCCGCCCGCCGGCCGAAAGCCGCACCGCCGCCCCCCGGGCCGGGGCCCCGAACCGGGTCAGCGGCACCACCCGCAGCCAGCCGTTCCCGGCCGCCGACCCCGCCTTGTACAGACTCAAGGGCCGGCCGGCGTGCGTCACCAGCAGCTCCAACACGCCGTCGCCGTCGATGTCGCAGACCGCCGCCCCGACCCCGGGGTCGTCCGGCCCGGCCGCGTCGCCCGGGTCGAGCATCACGACCTCGATGTCCGGGGCGTCACCCCGTACCCGGAAGAGGCGGTTGGGCTCGCCGTGGTTGACGACGAACAGCTCGTCGTGGCCGTCGTTGTCGAGGTCGGCGGCCACCACCGCCCGGGCGGCCGACGGCAGGGCCAGCCCCGGGGTCGCCCGGTCCTGCCACCCGCCCGGCCCGGGGACGAGCAGCCGGTGCGGGGCGTCGGCCCCGGCCAGGCAGAGGCCGAGGACGCCGCCGACATCGACCGCCGCCGCGGCCCGCGACGGCTCGTCCGGCCCGAGCCACCCGGCCACGTCCTCGAACGTCCCGTCGCCGCGGTTGCGGAGGAACACCGTCGGGCCCTCTTCGTTCGCAACGAGGAGGTCGGGGCCAGGACCGAGGAGCGGGGCGGCCAGCACGCCCCACCCGCCGGCGGCGTGCAGGTCGAGGGCCGGGGCGAGGTCGAGCAGCCGGCCGTCGGCGGTAAGTTCGATCAGCCGCAGCGGGCCCGGGCCGGACACCGCGAAGGCGTACCGGCCGACGCCCCGGCGGTCGAGGGCTGCGACGGAGCGGCCCCCGCCGGTACGCCCCGCCCGGGCGAGCAGGTCTTCCCAGGTGCCGTCGGGGTGGCGCTTGAAGAGCCGGTCCGGGCCGCCGGCCGCGGTGACGACCAGTTCCTCGACGCCGTCGCCGTCGAGGTCGCTGGCCGCAACGCCGGTCGCATGGGAAGCAGGGTCGGCCAGGAGCGGCGGGGCCGAGTCGACGAGCCGGCCGCCGGCCCAGCGGAGGACCCGGTTCGGGCCGCCGGCCCCGGCCACCACGAACGCCGGCCGGCCGTCGACGAGCACGTCCGCCACCGCCACCCCGGCATGCCGGCCCGGCGGGTTGATGGCGATCCACCCGGACACGTCCTGGAGCATGACGGGCGGACTAGCGGTTGGCGCTGGCCATGAGGTCGCGGGCGGCCTGGATTTGGGCCAGGGAGACGGCCCCGGAGGTCTGCCCGCCGGGCCGGCAGTAGTAGACGAGGGTGGTCCCGGGGTCGACGCCCTCGGGCAGCCGGTGGTCCGGGCCGACCGGGGCGGGGACCGGGTCGTTCGGCAGCCGGACCATCCACCGGCCGCCCGGCGGCGGCGGGTCGGGCAGCGTCAGCGTCCGGGTCTGGTCGTCGTACCCGATCCGCTCGGACGCCGGGGCCGGCAGC
>JAIEQO010000655.1 GCA_019747655.1 Gemmataceae bacterium
GGCCGATGAGCGGCCGGGACGGCCGCGGTCCCAGGGGGCCGATGGGGTTCCGGCCGGGCTGTCCCGCGCCGTGCTGGCCGGGGTGTTCCTCGGCTGGGCGGGGATGGCCCTGGTCCTCCAGCGGGGGTTCCACTACGCCCACGTCCCGG
Organism: Gemmataceae bacterium; assembly: GCA_019747655.1. Classification (GTDB taxonomy): domain Bacteria; phylum Planctomycetota; class Planctomycetia; order Gemmatales; family Gemmataceae; genus Urbifossiella. Next base: position 150 of record JAIEQO010000655.1, read on the forward strand.
AAATCCTGCTCATACTGGCGGTGTTCGCCGCCAACCGCTGGCCGGTGGCGTTCGGGGTGCTCGTCCTCCAGGCCGTCGTCACATTGGCGGTGGCGTTCGTGCCCGGGTACGCCGAGTGGGACACGGCCAAGCGGTGGAACTCGCCGACCTACGACGCCGTGGCCGTCCCGCACCCGATCGCCGACCCGGCCCGGACCGGCTGGTGGCCGGGGTGCTTCGCCCTCGACCCGCCGCGGGAACTCCGCCGCGGGGTCGGGTTCCAGACGGCCCACTTCGGCGGGGCCGACCCGGTCCAGCTCGGTGCGGTCGAGGACTACCTGCGGGCCCAGAACGTGGGCGACGGCGAGCTGATCTGCTGGCACAGCGCGTCGCACCCGCTGTACCTGGGGCTGGGCGTCCGCCCGGGCATCCGGTTCATGCACCTGAGCACGGTGATGGAGATCAGCCCCTGGCACTACGAGCGGGTCAAGGAGGAGCTGGCCCGGGCGACCCCGCACGCCCGGTTCGCGGTCAGCGACCTGCACCGGATCACGACGGCCCACGGCCGGCTGAACGAGGTCGGCCCGGACGGGCTGCCGCTGCTCCTCCCGCCGTGGCAGAAGGGGCAGTTCCCGTTCAACCAGCCGGTGGTGTTCCGGTCGCCGGGCGGGCGGTACATCGTCCACGCGATCCGACAGCCGGCCGAGCCGTGGGAGTGCAAAATCCCCCGCGGGCTGGACGACCCCGACCCGTGGTGACGGGCCGACTGTGACTCCCAAACGGCATCGACGCCGAGGTGGTGGCCCCCCCGTCAGCGGTCGCCGTTCTTGATGCGGATGTCGAGCCGGTCGGTGGTGGAGCGGACCTGGCCGCGCAGCTCGGCATCGTCGGGCGATGCCTCCGCCGCGGCCGCCGCGGCGTCCCGGGCCCGGCGGAGCCAGGCGACGTCTCCGGGCGACTCCCGCAGGGCGTACAAGACGACCTCCCGTCCTGGCCCGCCGACCTTCAGCATGTCGAGGACCGCCACCCGGGCCGGCTCGGTGCGGGTGCTCAAGGCGGCCCAGACGACGTGGTGGTGGAACACGGCCTCCTCCAACCGCAGGTCCCGTGGCAGCCACCGCCGGACCGCCTCGGCGAGGGCTTCGCCGGCCCCCGGCCCGGTCGGCGGCCGGCGGGCCAAGATGGCGGCCGCCCCCCGCACGATCGGCAGGTTGTCCACGGTCACGAGCTTGACGAGGGCGTCGAGCACCACCGGGTCGCCGTACTTCTCGGCCACGTGCCGAAGGAATGGCGAGGGCCCGGTCATGACGGCGGTGATCACTTTGTGCCGGAGGCGGTCGGTGATCAGCCCCTTCCGGTCCAACCCGACCTCCCACTCGGCCGGCTCGGCTCGCCACCGCGCCGGGGCGATCCGCACCTCGACCCGCCCGCCGCCCTCTTTGACCGGCACCGCCAGCGGAACGACCACGGACTCGCCGGGCTTGAGCGAGAGCATCGCCCCCGACCCCGCGGTGTACTGGCCGTTGGTGGCCGTCCCGTCCTGCCACTCCGGGCCGCCGTTGGTGCGGACCCGGACGGCGAAGTGCTCGGCCCCGGGGTAGCGGTCCGGCCCGCCGCACCACCACCAGACGGGCGTCTTGCCCACGTTCTTAACCGTCACCTCGACGAGCACCGGCCAGCCGGCCGGGCGAACGGTCTCGCCGGTGACGGTGAGCGACACCTCGCCCGGCGAGGGCGGGGCGGGAAAGGCCGTTGCGGCCGCGACGGCGGCGAACAGCACCGGGAACATGGGTCGGTCCTCCGGGCGGTCGACGGGTCGCGCCGCCTGCCGCCACCCTAACGGCGCGGCGACGCGGCGGCAAGCCTGGCGGTCGCTCCCGGACGTCGCACACGCCGAGATGGTTGGCTCCCGTCCGCTCACGGCCCGGTGGGTGGCGGCCGTGTCTCGGCGCGGTGAACACCCGCGGCTCGGCCGGGCTCCCGAAAGCGGCGGCGGACCCGGGGGCGAACAATACTGCGCGGACGCTATTTCCCCCTCCGCCGGGCCCGGGCGACCAGCCCGGCGACCCCCGCGGCGGCCAGCAGGCCGAGGCCGGTCGGCTCCGGGACGGCCTGGGGCACGAACGTCGGCAGCCGCTCGCCGAACGAGTACAGGGCCGTCGGCAGCAGGGCGTACCCGGCCGGCCCCGGGTCGCCGATCGGGACCTGGACCGAGTCGACCCCGTTGGTGTACACGTCGAACTGCTGGCCGGACCCGGTCTGGGTGACGCTGAAGTCGTTGTCGGTGCCGACCAGCAGGGCGTACCGGCCGTCGTCGAGCCGCGGCCCGACGGCCAGCCCCTCGAACTTCTCCAGGATGGGGATTCCGTTGGCCGCGAGCTGCTGCTGGATGTCGAGGAGGAGCGACTTGCTCACCGGCGTCACGCCCGGCGGCAGGTCGTTCGTCCCGGCCAGGCTCGTCCCGGACACGTCGGTCGCCCCGCGGAGGTCGATCTTGTAGACCCGCTTGGAGGCGACCGGGACGCTGCCGGTCGGGTTGTCCACCCCGATCCCGCGGTTGTCCCGCTCGATCACCAGGAACTCGTTCGCGTTCAGGGCGATGATGGCGCTGACGCCGATGTTCCGGCCCTGGGCGGTGGCCGCGAACGGGTTGTTCGGGACCCGGGCGTTGATGTCGGCCAGGGCCTCGAGCTGGTAGACGAACTGCTTACCGGGCAGCCCGGTGGCGGTGTCGAACTCGACGATCCGGACGTTCCGGCTGCGGCGGCCGTCGTTGCTCGCCCCCTCGTTGACCAGCGGGTCCTGGAGGGCGGCGTACACCTTCCGGCCGTCCGGGCTGATCGCCAGCCCCTCGAACCCGCGGTTGTCCTGCCGGCCGGTGGTGATGGTCGGCCGGCCGTCGACGAAGTTCGGGGTCCCGTCGGCCTGCTTGGGTAGGAGGTTGGCCGGGGTCTGGTAGGCGCGGACGAACCGGGCCTCGACCTCGCCGTTCGGCAGGCCGACCCGCTTGAACTCGTACGCCGACGGGCCGTACTCGTCGGACACCAGGAGGTTGCCGTTGGACAGCTTGACGATCCCCTCGGGGTCGAAGCTCCGGCCGAGGACCGCCTTGTTCCCGTTGAGCAGGCCGGGGTTCAGGCCGTTGAACGCCTGCTTGCCGTCGGCCGTCTTGAACTTGATGGTCTGCTTCAGTTGGAAGTTGCCGATCGCCCCGGTGGCCTTGTTCACGTCGAGGGTGAAGACCTGGACCCGGGTGTCGTAGGCGACCACCCCGCCGCCCGGGCCGCGGTCGGGGAGTCCGAGGTAGACGTTGTTCGTCCGGTCGTAGTACAGGTCGGAAAAGAACCCGCCGAGCCGGTTGTCGTTCGCCTTGGTGCCGCCGCCGAGGTCGGTCGCGCTGCCCGGGATGGTGATCCCGTTGATGAAGTCGGCCCGGGCCGCCCCGGCGGCGAGGACCAGCCCGAGAACCACGAACCCCCATTGCCGTGACCGTGTGGGCGTCATCGCCGTCCCCCGTGGTGAAAAGACCCGCGCGGCAAGAACCGAGCGAGTCTATTCGGTCGGCGTGAGGGACCGGCGAGGGGACGGTGAAGACGGCGCGAGGGTCGGTTCGTGGTCGGGGTGGAAACCGGTGGCCGCCCTGGGACCGCGGCCGTCCCGGCCGCTCTTCGTCGAGCGGCGGAGCGGCCGTCCCGGCCGCGGTCCCAGGGATGCCGACCGGCGCCGGGCTTACGGCGTCCTCATCCTTCGGCCACGACCGGATTCCGCAAGACGCCGATCCCCTCGATCTCGACCTCGGCGATGTCGCCGGGCTTGAGCAGGATTTGCGGCTTGCGGGCGATCCCGACCCCCGGGGGGGTGCCGGTGAAGATCAGGTCGCCCGGCTCCAGCGTGACGACTTGCGACAGGAACCACAGCAGGTGCGGGACCCCGAAGATGAACTCCTTGGTGTTCGAGTTCTGCAGCGTCTCGCCGTTGAGCCGGAGCTGCACCTGGAGCTTGTGCGGGTCGGTCAGTTCGTCGGCGGTGACGACGACCGGCCCGGTCGGGGCGAAGGTGTCGAACGTCTTGCCGATGATCCACTGCTTCTCCTCGCCCCGGAACTGCCAGTC
>JAIEQO010000737.1 GCA_019747655.1 Gemmataceae bacterium
GCCGGCAGCCGGCTGGTGGCCGGGCGGGGGTCGGCCGGGTCCGGCCCGGGGCCGCCGCACCCGGCCAGGCCGAGGAGGGCGAAGAGACCCAGGAGCCGGGCCCGCCGGGCGCCGGTCCGTCGGCGGGGGGGGGCCGGCCGGGTCGTCCGTAACGCCGTCATGACAGCTCTCCAGAGCCGTGGGGGAGAGGGCAGCCGGCCGGCCTCCCGGTCCCGGGGGCGGTGTGCGTCCGGGCGACGCCGGGGAAGGGGGGTCGGGCTGCTAACCCCAAGCGTAGCACCGGGCCGGGGTCGGGGGAAGGGCGAAACCGGGCCGCTCACCCGGCCGCCAGCTTGGCCCCGACGGCCGCCCACACGTCGGCGATGACCGTCTCGGCCGCCCCCTGGAGGAGCCCCTTCGGGACCATCTTCAGCAACCCCGTCACCTCGGTCAGGTCGCCGGCCCAGTGGACGGCGGTGCCGCCGTCGGCCGCCTCGCTGAACGTCAGGGCGGCGGTCACGGTGCTGGACGCGCCGATCGTTTTAGCGGTGATCCGGTAGGCGGCCGACTTCCCCGGCTCGCGGGCGGTCACGGCCAGGACCGAGTCCAGCGTCCCGGTCAGGAACGACAGCTTCGGCTTGAGCTTCCAGGCGGCCCGGTCCGGGGTCGCCTCGGCCACGGCCGCGTCCGGCAGGCAGCCGGCCAGGAAGCCGGCGTCGGCTAGCTTGGCGGCCACCTCGGCGACCGGCCGGGGGAAGTGCTTGTCGCCCTCGAAGTGGATCACGGCGGGCCCTCCGCGGCTGCCCTATTGTAGGCCGGTCGGCCCCGGGCCGGGAAATCGAGAAATTCCCGCGGGCCGCGAGAAGCCCCGGCGGGGAAGTCCTATCTTAGGTTAGAGTCCTACGCCCCGTCGACTCGCGCCGCCACCCGCCGACCCGCTCACAGGAGCCGCTCCCATTTCCGCCGCCGTCACCCCGTCCGTCCTGCCCGACCTCGCCGTCCCGTCGCTGACGCTCCCCCGCCGGAAGCTGATCCTCCGCCGCCTGCGGGGGGCGCCGTTCATCCTGATCCACGTGGCGGCGGTGGTCGGGGCGTGCCTGGTCGCCCCGACCTGGGCGGCGGTCGGGCTCGGGGCGGCCCTGTACGTCGTCCGGATGTTCGGGATCACCGCGGGCTACCACCGGTACTTCGCCCACCGGGCGTACAAGACGAGCCGGTGGTTCCAGTTCTGCCTGGCCTGGCTCGGCTGCTCGGCCATGCAGAAGGGGCCGCTCTGGTGGGCCGGCCACCACCGCCACCACCACAAGTATTCCGACCAGGAGGACGACCCGCACTCGCCGGTGGTCAAGACGCTGTGGTGGGCCCACGTCGGGTGGGTGATCTCGGGGAAGTACCGCAAGTCGCCCCTGGACACCATCCGGGACTTCCACCAGTACCCGGAGTTGCGGCTGGTGAACAAGCTGCACTGGGGGCCGGGGTTCGTCTTGGGCGGGCTGTGCTACCTGGCCCTGGGCTGGCCGGGGCTGGTGTGGGGCTTCCTGGTCAGCACCATCGCCCTGTACCACGGGACGTTCCTGGTGAACTCGGCCTGCCACATCTGGGGCACCCGCCGGTACGCCACCACGGACGAGAGCAAGAACAACTGGTGGGCGGCGATCCTGACCCTCGGCGAGGGCTGGCACAACAACCACCACCACTACCAGAGCTGCGCCCGCCAGGGGTTCCGGTGGTGGGAGGTGGACATGAGCTATTACACCATCCGGGCGCTGGCCGTGGTCGGGCTGGTGTGGGACGTGCGGGAGCCGACGGAGAAGGCGCTGAACACCAAGCGGCTCGACGCGGCCGGGGCCGAGCCGACCCCGGCGGCCGCGGGCTGATGTCCGGGCGAGCGGGGGGCGTGAGCCCCCTGTTCCCGTCGTTTCAGTCCGCGGCCGGGAGCCGACCGCGGACGGCGTCCAGGTCCGGGGCGGTCAGTAGGAACCGGAGTAGGTCGGCCAGGGCGTCCGGGTCGGTCAACTTCCGGACCCGGGGCATCAGGGCCAGACCGTCTGCCCCATAACGGATGTCCAAGGCCGTCTCGATCCCGTCGTACCGGCCCTCCAGGCGGCCCTTCTCCATCCCCTCCTCCAACCAGGTCTGTTCCAACGGCGAGATGAACGGCATCGCCCTCTCCTTCTCGAACTCGGCGATCTCCCGCCGGAACAGGTTCTGGGGGACCGGCGGCAGGGCCATCATCCAGTCGATCAGCCGGAGCAACCGGCGGGCCCGCTCCCGGTCCAGCCCGCGGTCGTACAGCCCCTTGACCAGCCGGACCTTCCACCCCTGACGGGCGGCCGGGTCGCCGCGGGTTTCCTGCGTCTTCAGGTGAGCCAGGACGATCGCCGCGAACGGGTTCGGGTCGGCCGCCAGCACCGCCTCCCGGTCCTTGTAGTCTACCAGCTTGACCGCCGGGAAGGTGAACCGGACCTCGCACCCCCACCGCCCGGCCTGGTGGGCCGCCGGCCGCCACGACCGGGTCTCGTCCCCCAGCACCGCCAGGCTGACCGGCATCCGCCCGTGCTTGTCTTCGAGCCGGTGGTTGTAGACGTACATCCGGCGGGCGAAGTCGGCGTCCCGCTGGCTCTGCACCTCGACGTGGACCAGCACCCAGGCCTCCTGGCCGCCGTGGGTCCAGACCTTCATGAGCTTGTCGACGGTGCCCCGGCCGACCTCGGCCTCCGGGGCGATCTGCTGTAGCTCGGCGTCGAGCGGGACCTCGCCGCGGGACCAGTCGATGTCGGCGTGGGCGGCCGGGAAGAAGAACTCGAGGAACGGGCCGAAGTACCAGCCCAGGGCCTCCTTCCACGGGCCGTCGAACTCGGCGGCGGGGTCGCTCATGGGTGGAGAGCGTACACCTGCGCGGGGGCGGCTACCAGCCCGGTAGGCCCGTCTCGCCGCCGGCGACGGTGGCCAGGGCCGTGAGGACGGCCGGGTCGGCGTCGTCCCGCAGGTAGCGGACCGACCCGTCGGCCAGCCCGACGTTCGCCCCGCCCCGCCAGTCGTCCCACGGGTGCGACCGGGTCAGCATGTGCAGCCCACCGAACGGCCGGCCGGGGCCGGTGACCGGGCGGTCGGCCGGGTCGATGGCACGGACGGTACTCGGGCCGCCCCGGGCCCACGGCCCCGGGTCCCGGTTGGTTTCCACGAACAGCGCGGTGTTCGCCAGCCCGTCCTTGACCTGATCCACCTTCAGCCGCCGGTCGTACCCGAACATCCCGACCCGGGGGTCGTCGGCCGGCAGGGTCGGGGCGTCAGCCCCCAGTCCGGCCACGCCGACGTAGTTCGTCGCGGCGCGGTGTCGCTCGCCCGTCAACTGCCCGGGCAGGCACTGGAACCAGTGCCACACGCCCCAGTCGGTGAGGATCGCCGCATTCCGCTCCGAGTCCCACGGTTCATCCCGAGACAACCGACCGTAACCCGACACGGAGGTCATGTACGGCGCGACCTGAACGTGGAGGCTCAATCTCTGGTCCGGTGGCAGGGCGGTGCCGGGCATCGTGCCCGGCGGGATGGCCCCCTGGTTGCTGTCCATGCAGTTGACGGTTGCGAGGGTGATCTGCTTCAGGTTGTTCTGGCAGTGGGCCCGGGCGGCGGCCAACCGCATCCGCCCGAAGAGCGGCAGCAGCAGGCCGACCAAGACGGCGATGATGAGGAGGACGACGACCAGTTCGACCCAGGTGAACGCGCGGCGGGCGGGCATGGCGGGCCTCCGCGGGTCAGCCCCGGGCGTCGGCGGCCTGGAGGGCAGCCAACCGTCGGTTCCCCCGGCGGATGGCGAACGGCAAGACGACGGCCCCGGCGATCATCAGCCCCCACGTCACCCGGGCGTAGGTGTGGAACCACGCCGGCGCTTCGGACAGGAAGTACCCACCGAGGGCCATCCAGCCGACCACCCCGAGGGCGATCAGCCACCCGGCCGCGAGCCCCCGGCGGACGCCGGCCCGATACCGCCGCCCAGCCCCCTTCAGGCTCACCAGCCCCGGCAGCGAGCAGATGACCATCACCGCCACGAACGCGAAGACCAGGTACGCGATGTCGGACGTGGACACGGGCGCGCCTCCGGAACGGTCCCGCCGGGATGACGCCGACCGCGGCCCGGCGTTTCACCACAACTGCCGGTCCTCGCGGGTGGCGGCCATCAGGGCCGGGAAGTCGACGCCCTCCCGCTTGTCCGTCCCGTGGACCGAGTAGACCCGGTGGACGGCGTAGTTGGCCCGCCCCGGGAA
>JAIEQO010001057.1 GCA_019747655.1 Gemmataceae bacterium
GAGGCCAGTCGCGCCGGCAGGTGTCGCAAGCCGGCCGGGCCGGCGTTCGCCGTCACCACCACCGCCCGCCGTCGGGCCGCCCGCCGGTCGAGCAGGTCGGCCACCGCCCCGGCCTCCCGCGGCGGGAGCAATTGCACGTCCTCCAGGACGAGCAGGTCGCACGCCGTCAGGTCGCGGTCGGCGAAGCCGTCCGTACCGGCCGTCACCCGTGCCAAGTCGCCGACCGGCACCACCTGGGCCGTCAGCCCTCCTGGGGCGGCGGTCAGCTCCGCGGTGAGCGCACCGACCAGCGCCGTCTTCCCAACCCCCGGCGGGCCGTGAGCCACGACCGGCACCACCCGCGGCCGCCGACCGGCCATCAGACTCCGGCCGATCGACCGAACCGCCCGGACGGCCGCTCGGTTCTCCGGGACGATCCGGAACGAGCCCCAACGGGCGGTGTTCATTCGGATATCATTCTATCGGTTTCGGGACCCGAACTCAACCCCGCCGGACATCGCGCAACCGCCGATCATTCAACGAGTTTGGCGGGCTTGATCGGGAATCATTCCCCCGCTCAACCGCGCTGGCGGCGGACCGCGGAACCGACCCGATCGGCCGCATCGTCAGTATCGGCAAAGTCGAGCCCCGGGCCGAAGCTGAACCGGACGGCCGACCGGACGACCTCGTCCGGCAGGCCCATCGCCCGGAGGACGGGACTTGGCAGGAGCGACCCGCTCGAACACGCCGCCCCGGCCGAGCAGGCCACCCCGGCGAGGTCGAGGGCGGCCACCAACAGGTCGGCCCGGCAGCCGGGGAAGGAGACGTTCAGGATGTGGGGTAGGCCGTCCGCCGAGCCGGGCTCGGGACCGTTCACGACGACCGGCGACGCGACTTCCCGGAGCCGCTCCCAGAACCGGGCCTTCCACGCTCCGAGCTTCGTCTGATCCGCGGCCATGTCGTGAACGGCCCGTTCCAGTGCCGCCGCCAGCCCGACCGCCAGCGGCACCGACTCCGTCCCCGGCCGCCGCCCGGCCTGCTGGTGGCCGCCGAAGAAGAGCGGCCGGAACGGCGTCCCCCGCTTGAGCACCAGCAGCCCGGCCCCGACCGGCCCGCCGAACTTGTGGGCCGAGGCCGTCAGCGCCGCCACGCCCAGCTCGCGGAAGTGGACGGGCATCTTCCCGACGGTCTGGGCCGCGTCGGTGTGGACCGGGACGCCCGCCGGGACCGCCTTCACGACCTCGCCGACGGGTTGAATGGCCCCCGTCTCGTGGTTGGCGAGCATGACCGTGACGAGCCGGGTGTCCGGTCGGATGAGCCCCGCGACGGCGTCAGCCCGGACGACGCCCCGGGCCGACACCGGCAGCCAGTCGACCGCCCCGAGCTGCTTCACCGGCTCGACGACACAGGGGTGTTCGACCGGGGAGGCCAGGACCGATCCGGTCGGAGGCCCGACCGTCAGGGAGGGCTTTTGCCAACCGCCCTCCCTGACGGTCGGGCCTCCGACGGAGTTCGCTAGCCCGAACACCGCCAGGTTGTTCGCCTCGGTCGCCCCGCCCGTGAACACCACCTCGTCCGGCGACGCCCCGAGCAACCCGGCCACCCGCTCCCGGGCGTCCTCCAACAGCGTCCGGGCCTGTCGCCCCCACCGGTGGGCCGACGCCGGGTTGCCGACCGCCGCCCACGCCGCCGCCATCGCCGCGGCCGCCTCCGGCCGCAGCGGCGTCGTGCTGGCGTGGTCCAGGTAGAGCGGCCGCATCGGGTTTGTGCTGGGTGGCACAGGCATTCCTGCCTGTGCTCGGCCTACACAGGCAGGAATGCCTGTGCCACCGGTCATTTTACCGGGTTGCGACCGCCCCCCGGCCGTGTTACCCTTTCCTCACCCGCCAGGCCCCCGTCCCGCCCCGCCCGCGAGCCCGTCCATGCCCTGCCGCGACTTCGCCCGCGCGTCCCGGATCACCCGCCGGCACCTGCTCGAAGCCGGTTCCCTCGGGCTGATGGGGCTCGGGCTGTCGGACCTGCTCGCGTCCGACGCGGCCCCGGTCGGCAAGCCGAAGGCCAAGTCGGTCATCGTGCTGTTCATGTGGGGCGGGCCGAGCCACATCGACACCTGGGACCCGAAGCCGGACGCCCCGGCCGAGGTCCGCGGCGAGTTCAAGCCCATCCCCACCGCCGTCCCCGGGCTTCGCATCAGCGAGCACTTCCCCCGGCTGGCGGGGCTGGCCCACAAGTACGCCGTCGTCCGGTCGATGTCCCATTCCGACCCGGCCCACCTGTCCCCGGTCCACCACCTGTTCACCGGCCGCGTCGCCCGGGTCCCGAACTCGGACGACGCCCCGGCCACCCGCAACGACAGCCCCCACCTCGGGGCCGTGCTGGCCCGGCTCCACCCGTCGCCCGGCGGCGTCCCCACCGCCGTCACCCTGCCGTGGCAGGTGTCGCACCCGTCGGCCCCCGGCGGCACGGCCCCCGGCCAGCACGCCGGCTGGCTCGGGGTCGGGTTCGACCCGTTCGTCGCCCCCGGCGACCCGAACGCCCCGGGGTACAAGGTGGCCGGGCTCGGCGGCGGGGTGACGGCCGACCGCCAGACCCTGCTCCGCCGGCTCGACACCCGCACCCCGGACGCCGACTTCGGGGCCGTCCGGGAGAAGGCCCTGGCCATGCTCACCGCCGCCACCGTCGAGGCCGCCTTCGACCCCACGAAGGAGCCGGACAAGCTCCGCGACCGGTACGGCCGGCACCCGCACGGGCAGGCCTGCCTCCTGGCCCGGCGGCTGGTCGAGGCCGGCACCCGGCTGGTGTGCGTCAACTGGCACAACGACGGGCACGCCTTCTGGGACACCCACGGGAACAACTTCCCGGGCCTGAAGGACCGGCTGATGCCGCCGGCCGACGCCGGGTTCTCGGCCCTGATCGAGGACCTGTCCGACCGCGGCTTGTTGGACGAGACGCTGGTGGTGTGGGTGGGCGAGTTCGGCCGGCGGCCGCAGATCAGCCCGGGCGGCGGGCGGGAGCACTGGCCGGGCTGTTACTCGGCGGTGCTGTGCGGCGGCGGGGTCCGGGGCGGGCAGGTGTACGGGGCCAGCGACCGACTGGGGGCCCGGCCGGTCGGGGCCCCGGTGTCGCCGGCCGACCTGACCGCGACCGTCTACCACGCCCTCGGGCTGGACCCGGGAACCACCCTCCCCGACCGCCAGGACCGGCCGCTGCCGCTGGCCGACGGGAAGCCGCTGGCGGGGCTGTTCGGCTGACCCCGGCCCGCTCTCATTGGTTCCGGTCGGGTGTCCCACCCCACCTCCGAACCAACCCGACTCGACCGGAAGAAACACCGTCAGACCGACGCCGGGGCCGGCCGTTGTCGGCCCCGGCCGGGGCCGCTACCATACCGCCACCACGAACCCGCCCCCCGCCGGGCGTGTCCGTGCCACCGGAGCGGTGGCAGAGTGGTCGATTGTGCAGCACTGGAAATGCTGTGTACGGGTAACCGTACCGAGGGTTCGAATCCCTCCCGCTCCGCTTGCCAGGTAACGGCCTACAGGAAAATTGCCCCGGCCGACCACACCCACAAGCCGCCGACCTGTTCCGTCAACTGTTACGTCATGCCCGTTTGATCGCCTCGTCCGGCACCTCGTCTACGCCCGTGTTGAAGGTCAGCGCCGGCTTGGTGTCGGCCTGCCACATCAGCCGTTTCAGCGCCGGGGCCGGGACCACGGCCGTCGCCACGCACCACAGGAGGGCCCCGACCACCGGGCGGCCGCCACCCGGCCGCCCCGCCCACGATTCGGCGCCTCATGGCGGCCCGGCCCGTGGCCACGCCGGGCCCCGGCCGGACGTGCGCGCCGGGCGCGAATCACCGGCCGAAGCCGAGTAAATCGAGCCGCCCGGCTTGCACGGGTCCGGTGGGCCGGGGGATAATCGGCGGGAGGCCGACCCCGCCCCGCTTACCACCCGCCCATGGACGCCACCCCGGTCAGCCTCCTCGAAAGCCTCCGCCGGCCCGACCCGGGGCCGGCCTGGGACCGGTTCGTCCTCCTCTACACCGACCTCCTCTTCACCTGGGCCCACCGCCTCGGGGCGGCCGGGCCCGACGCCGACGACCTGGTCCAGGACGTGTTCGCCGTCCTCGTCCGGGAGCTGCCCGCCTTCCGGTATTCGTCCGGCGGGCGGTTCCGCGGGTGGCTGTGGACGGTCGTGCGGAACAAGGCCCGGGAGCGGGCCCGGCGGCCGGCCGTCCCGGTCGCCGCCGGCGGCCTGAGCGACGTCGCCGGCCC
>JAIEQO010000877.1 GCA_019747655.1 Gemmataceae bacterium
GGCCGCCCGCCGCAGCCGGCCCGCCGGCCCCGACCGCCCCCAGGCGTACTCGCTCTCCAGGGCGTCCAGCCCGGCCGCCGCCAGCCGGTCGAGGTCGTCATCCGTCAGGTCGGCCGGCGGGTGGGCCAGGCTCGCCACCCCGCCGGCCGCGTGGACCAGGGCGATCGCCTCGGCCACCGGCAGCCGCTCCTTCGGCAGGATCGTCCCCTTGAGCGGGTGGAGGAACCGGCCGAACGCCTCGCCCCGCGACCGGGCGAACCCGCAGGCGACGAGCAGCCCGGCGACGTGCCGCCGGCCGAGGCTCGGGGATCGGGCCTCGACCGGGGCCGCCCGCTCGGCCGGGACCGGCGTGCCGGCGTCGGCCAGCTTCGCCAGGTAGTCGCGGAACCGCTCCCGCCGGCGGTCGCACAGCCGGCGGAGGGCCGCAGCCAACTCGGGGTGAGTGGGATCGACGAAGTAGCCGAGCAGGTGCAGCTCCCGGCCGTCGAGTTCCGTGGTGATCTCGACCCCCGGGACGACCTCAACCCGGTTCCACCCGGGCAGCCCGGCCGCAGCCGCGGCCGCCTCGGCGACCCCGGCCGTGGTGTCATGGTCGGTGACGGCGACGGCCACGAGCCCGGCCTGCTTGGCCAGGACCGCCACCTGGGACGGGGTGTAGTCGCCGTCGCTGGCGGTGGTGTGGACGTGGAGGTCGGCCCGGACCCGGGTGCCCGGCCGGGCCGCCTGCTGGCAGAGGGCGGTGAGGGGGTTCCGCTTCGGCACGGGGGTGAAAGAAAAAGGCAGGAGGAAGAAGGCACAATTCGGCCGCCGCGCCGGTGTCACGTCTCGGCCGGTACGTCGGGCTGGGCCGGCGGGGTCTCCCCCTCGCCCCTCGCCCCTCGCCCCTCGCCCCGGCCGCGGGCGACCTTGTCGAGAATCCCGTTGACGAACGCCGGCGAGTCCTTCGACCCGAACCGCCGGGCCAGCTCGATGGCCTCGTCGATCACCACCCCGACGGCTGCTTGAGACGGGTCGAACAACAGCTCGTAGGCCCCGAGCCGCAGGACGTTCCGGTCCACCGCGGTCATCCGGGTGAGCCGCCAGTTCTCGGCCGTGGCCGCCAGCTTCGGGTCGATCTCCGGCCGGTGGCGGGTGGTCCCGTCGTACAGGGCGAGGGCGAACGCGGTCAGGTCCGCAGCCCCGTTCAGGCGGTCGCGGGCGAACTGCTCCTCGGCCGCCCGGGGCACCCCGGCCGGGTTCTGGTCCTTCTGGAACAGGAGCTGGAGGGCGACTTCCCGGGCGCGGGACCGGCGGGTCAGCATGCGGAGTTTCGAGTTTGAAGTTTCGAGTTTCGAGTTTGCGACCCGACCCGTTCATCCTAGCGGGTTCGGTTCGGCCGGCGCGTGGGGCGACCGGCGGGGCGTGCGGAACTCGAAACTTCAAACTCGAAACTCGAAACTGCCTGGATAGAACGCCGGGGTGCGAGTCCTCGTCGTCAACGCCGGGTCCACCAACGTCAAGCTGTCGGTCCTCGACGGCGAGGCCGGGGCGTTCGCGGCCACGGTCGAGGGGCAAGGCCCGGCCGGGGCGGTGGCCACCGGCGTCGAGCAACTGCGGGCGAAGGGGCTGTTGCCGGTCGAGGCCGTCGGGCACCGGATCGTCCACGGCGGGCCGGACTTCACCGCCGGCGTCCGCATCGACGACGCGGTGATGGCGAAGTTGGCGGCGCTGAACGACCTGGCCCCGCTCCACAACCCACCGGCCCTGGACGGGATCGCCGCAGCGCGAAAGCTGTTGCCGGACGTGCCGCACGTCGCCGCCTTCGACACCGCCTTCCACCGGACCATCCCGGAGTACGCCCGCACCTACGCCGTGCCGTGGCAATGGACCGCGGATTGGGGCGTCCGCAAGTACGGCTTCCACGGGCTGAGCCACGAGTATTGTTCCCGGCGGGCCGCGGAGCTGCTCGGCCGGGTCGGCGACCCGGGGTTCCGGGTGGTCGTGGCCCACCTCGGCGGCGGCTGCTCGCTGGCCGCGGTCCGGGGCGGCGAGAGCGCCGACACGACGATGGGGTTCACGCCCCTGGACGGCCTGATGATGGCCACCCGCTCGGGGTCGGTCGACCCGGGGGTGATCGACTACGTCATGCGGACGCACGGCCTGACCGCCGAGCAGGTGGACCACGCCCTGAACAAGGAGTCGGGGCTGCTCGGGGTGTCCGGCGTATCGGGCGACGTGCGGAAACTGTGGGCGGCGGGGGGGGCCGACAAGCCGCGTGCGGTCCTCGCCCTCGGGATGTTCGCCTACCGCATCCGATTGGGGATCGCGGCGGCCGCCGCGGCCCTCGGCGGGCTGGACGCGCTCGTCTTCGCCGGCGGCGTCGGCGAGCACGACGCCCGGGTCCGGGAGTGGGCCTGCGTGGCCCTCTGGTTCCTCGGGGTGCGGCTCGACCCGGCGAAAAACAACGCCTGCACACCGGACGCCGACATCTCCGCCGCTGACGCCCCGTGCCGGACGCTCGTGGTCCACACCCGCGAGGACGTGAGCATCGCCCGGGAGGTCGGGCGGGTGCTGGCCGGCGGGGCGGAATAGGTCAGACGGTATTTCTTCAATTCGGGTTTTTCTGGTTTTGGCGTGGGGTGTACACCCCTCCGGAAACAGCAGCCCGCCGGTCAGGTGCCGCCCATGCCCCGGTTCCGCGTCTGCATCGCCGACTTCGTCACCGACGACCTCGCCCCCGAGCGGGGGCAGCTCGGCGACCTCGCCGAGGTCGTCGCCCTCGACGCCCGGACCGAGGCCGACCTGCACGGCCCGGTCGACGACGCCGACGCGGTCATGCTGTACCACGACGTGGGCATCCGCCGGGACACCATCGCCCGGCTGACCAACTGTAAGCTGATCGTCCGCTGCGGGGTCGGGTTCGACAACGTCGACCACCGGTTCGCCCGCGAACGCGGCATCCCGGTCTGCAACGTCCCCGACTACGGGACCGAAGAGGTCGCCGACTCGGCCATCGGTCTGATGCTGTCCCTCACCCGCGGCATCAACCAGATGAACAACCGCCTCCAGCGGGGCGAAGGGCCGTGGTCGTATGCCCCGTCGGTCCCGCTCCGCCGGCTCCGCGGGCGGGTGTTCGCGGTCGTCGGGCTCGGCCGGATCGGCACGGCCGCCGCCCTGCGGGCCAAAGCCCTGGGAATGGATGTCGTCTTCTACGACCCGCTCAAGCCGGACGGGTACGACAAGGCCGTCGGCCTCCGCCGGGCCGAGACGCTGGACGACCTCCTGCGGCAGGCGTTCGTCCTGAGCACCCACTGCCCGCTGACGCCCGAGACCCGCGGGCTGATCGACGCCCGGGCCATCTCGCTCATGCCCGACGGGTCGTACCTGGTGAACACGGCCCGCGGGGCGGTGGTCGACACCACGGCCATCCCGGACGCGATCCGCTCGGGGAAGTTGGCCGGGGCCGCTATCGACGTGTTCCCGCACGAGCCGCCGCCGCCCGACCACCCGCTTTTGGCCGCCTGGCGGGACCCGGCCGACCCGTGCCACGACCGGGTGATCCTGAACCCGCACTCGGCCTTCTACTCGGAGGAGGGGCTGTTGGACATGCGGATCAAGGGGGCGGCCGCCTGCCGCCGGGCCCTGCTCGGCGAGCCGCTGCGGAACGTGGTGAACTGATTCGAGCGGGCGACTCGCACGCCGCCCCGAAGGGGCGTCCGGGAATAGCCCGGGGCGCAACCCCGGGACCGGAGCGGTGAAAATGATGGAGCCCCGAAGGGGCGACCCTCGTTCGGACGGGTCGCCCCTTCGGGGCTCCGGGCTGTTTGTTGCCCGCATACCCGGGGCTGCCGCCCCGGGCTATTCCCGGACGCCCCTTCGGGGCGACGACCGGCGATGACCTGACGCCCCGGCCGGGGCCGCCGGTCAGTCGAGGAAGACGCCGCTGAGGACGGCGTTCGGGCCGGCCGTCCGGGTCAGCCGGAACGTCACCTTGCCGGTCACCGTCCAGGTCAGGTACTTCCCGTCCCCGAAGGCGGACGCGGTCCGGGTGTCGAGGACCGCCCCGGTGGCCGGGTCCAGCACCTCGACCTTCTGGGCCCGCCCCCGCCGGTCCCAGTCGAGCAGGTACAGGCTGACCCGCCGGGTCTCCCCGGCCGGGACGGTGACGGCCACCGTGAAGGCGGCCGGGGCGTACCAGGTGGCGGCCTTCCGCCCGGCCCCGGACGGGGTCCGGAGTGCCCGGGGGTCGGCCGTCGCGGCCGCCCAGGTCCAGGGCCGGT
>JAIEQO010000171.1 GCA_019747655.1 Gemmataceae bacterium
GCCCACCGCACCCACACGCCCATGTCGGAGCCTCCCCACCGGGCCAGCGCCCGGACGTGTTCGCCCGCCAAGCCGTCGACCACCCGACCCACCGTCGGGCCGACCAGCCGGGCCGCGTCCGCGGCCGGGACGACGGCCAAGCCGGCCCCGAGCGTCACCCCGCGCTTCGTCAGCCGGGCGGCCAACAATCCCCGCCCGGTCGTCAGCCGGCTCGACACCGTGCCCTCGGGGACGCCCATCGCCTCGGCCGCCTCGGCCCGGGACAGCCCACTGAGGTCGCACAGCTCGACCGCCCGCCGGAACCGCTCCGGCAGCGCCGCCAGCTCCCGCTCAACTGCGGCCCGCACGTCGGCCCACGGTTGGGGCGGGTCGGCCCCGCGATCCGGCAAGACGGCAGCCGTGACCTCCCGCCGAGCCCGGCGGGTTGCGGCCCGCCGGGCTCGTCCGGCGACCCGCACCGCCACCCCGTAGAGCCAATTCCCGAGGGCGTCCGGCCGCCCGACCCGATCGGCCTTCCGGGCGAGCACGAGGAAAACGGCCTGGAAGGCGTCTTCGGCGTCCTGCGGGTGGCCGGCCCCGCGGCGGCAGACGGCCAGCACCATCCGCCCGTACCGGCGGACGAGTTCGGCGAAGGCTTGTTCGTCGCGGGATTCGGCGAAGCGCGCGAGCAGGTCGGTCGCCGACCGCCCCGCGGCGGGGTCGGCCGGTCGCGTCGACCGGATCAGGCTCGCCCCGAGATGACGCCGCATCGCCCCCCCGCCCGAGCGACAGTCTACCTGGTACTCCCCGCCCGGGCCGGGGGCCGTCGGAAAATGTGCGGGCAGGGGTTTGGTCCTGTGGGCCGTCGAGGGCCGCGCGCGGAACGCTCGACCCACCTTACGTCCGGCGGACCGGACGACGGGCCCGTCGGGCGGCCAGCAGCCCGCCGACGGCCAAGAGCCCGACCGACATCGGCTCCGGGACCGCCGCGGCCGGCTGGAGCGGGAGCCCGAGGTCGGCCAGGATGGCGACGTCGAGGGCCGAGACGTCGAACCGGTAGCCGCGGTAGAACTTCTCCCCGTTCATCAGGTCGAACAGCAGGTCGTCCCCGGGCAGGCCGTCCCAGTTCCCCACGTGCGGCCAGTTCCGACGGGTGAGGGGGACGTACCGGCCGCCGTACGCGGCCGTCGCATTCGGCCCGTAGAAGTAGACGTCGTCGTACCAGTTGAACGACCACGCCTCGTAGGTCGAGGCGTAGGTCGGCGGGAGCTGCCCGGTGGTCAAGTCCCGCCACCCGTTGAACCCGATGGCGTGCCCCAGCTCGTGCAGGAAGACCGACACGGCGTCCGTCCGGTCGGTCGGGACCGGGGCCGTCCGGGCGAACGGCCGGGGGTCGAACCACAGCTCGTCCCGCAGGTAGCCCGGCCCGAGCACGATCTCGATGTCCGGGTCGGCCCCGTTCGGGTCGACCCCGTCCCGGATCTCGGCCCCGGCCCCCTGGTGGTAGACGTACCGGCCGTCCCAGTTCTGGTAGGCGAACGACGACGTCAGGCTGCGGCCGGTGGCCCGCGGGGTGCCCGGGTCGAACTTGACGACCACTTCCAGCGACGCCTCCCCGCCCAAGTGGCGGTCCCAGATCGCCCCGGCGGCCGCCACGTGTTGGGCGATCGGCCGGTAGTACGCGGCGTACCCCCCGCCCGGGTCGTCGAAGGTGACGGGGAAGACGAACCCGGCCCGGGCGGCCGGGGCGAGGACGACGAGGGCCACCGCCGCCAGGGCGGGGGCGAGTCGGGCGATCATGGTGGGGGCTCGGAGTCGGGGGACACGCGGGTGATTGTCCCCAGCCCCGGGCGGCGGTCAAGCGCGAATCGGTGGATGCGTTATTCCAGCTCATGCACGTCCGACAGCACCCCGGCCGGGATGCACACGACGAGCACCTTCAGGTCGCCCCAGGCCTTGTGCTTGACGCCGTGGGGGACGTACACGACCACGCCCGGCGACAGGTCGATCTCCTCGTCGTCCAGCCGCATCCGGCCGTGCCCGCCGATGACGTAGTAGACCTCGTCGGTGCGTTGGTGGTAGTGGAGCTTGGCGTCGGTGATTTCGAGGTGGTGGACCTCGGCGGCCGCCCCGTCGGCCTCGGCGATGAGCGGGCGGATTTGCCCGCAGGTCTCCTGCCAGGGCGTCACGTCGGCCGGGTCGCGGCGGAGGTAGGTCGCGGTCGGGGTCATGGCGGGTCCGGCGTGTGGGAGGGTTCGCGCCTCCCGCCACACTACCCCCGGGCCGGCGCGGGGGCAACGGTTATCCGTCTGGTCCCGCCACGACCGACCTTGTACCCGGCGCGGAAATTTGATATTTTGTTCACTAATGATCGTCCGTCTTGAAACGGACGGTCAGCCGGTCGGGGTAAGCGACCGTGGCGGTACACGGTAACGGAGAGGGGAGATGTTAAGCGATGCCGGGTCAACGGGTTGCGGCACTCTCCGTGGCCGGGCGCGACAGGGTCGACACGGGGGCGGGGCGGCGGAACCCCTGCTCCAATCAGCGATTCCGCCCGATCGACTGGTGCCGCGAAAACACAGGGGGGGAGGGCGCCCCGGTCACGGCGGGCTCAGTACGTCGCCCGGCCGCCGGAGATGTCGAAGCAGAAGCCGGTGGTGAAGCTGCACTCGCTGCTGCTGAGGAAGTGGACCAGGGCGGCCACCTCGTCCGGCTTGCCGGTCCGGCCGAGCGGAATCTTCGAGAGCATCATGTTGATCTGCTCCTGGCTGAGCTGGTCCAGGATGGGCGTCTGGATGACCGCCGGGGAGACGCTGTTGACGCAGATGTCGCCCTTGCCGACCAGCTCCTTCGAGAGCGACTTGGTCAGGGCGATGACGGCCGCCTTGCTGGCCGAGTACGGCCCCATCTTCGGGTTCCCCTCCTTCCCGGCGATGCTGGCGATGTTCACCACCCGGCCGTACCGCCGCTCGATCATCCCGGGCAGCACCGCCTTGCAACAGAGCACCAGCCCGGTGACGTTGATGTTGAAGACGAACTCCCAGTCCTCCCGGACGCTCTCCCAGATCGGCACGTCTCGGCCCTTGCGGCTGGCCACCCCGGCGTTGTTGACCAGGATGTCGACCGGCCCGGCCGCCTTCACTACCTCGCCGAACACCCGCTCCAGGTCGGCCTCCTTCGTCAGGTCGCCGACCATCGGCACGCCCTTGACGGCGTCCGCCACCCGCCGGGCGTTCTCCGCGCTCATGTCGAACACGCCGACACGGGCCCCTGCCCCGGCCAGCCGCCGGCAGATGGCCTCGCCGATCCCCTGCCCGCCGCCGGTCACCACCGCCACCCTGCCGTCGAGCCGGAACATGTCCGTGGCCATGTGACGCCCCAGTTCGGGCGAACCGCGACCGTCGGGGAGCGGGTGACACCACCCCCTCGCTCACGCTCGGGGTTCGCCAGTGATGTGCTCTCCGTTCTAGCCCCGCCGACCGGACCGGCCAACCGGTTCCCCGGGTTGTGCCGGGCGGGGTCCGGGCGGCCGGCCGGCGAACCGGCTCAGGTCGGATTGTCAACGGCCACCGGGATTTCGCACAATAGGGGTGGGGTTGGACGCCGGCCCGGTCGGGCCGCCCGCCCCGCCACACACGCACACGTCGGGCAGGAACGGGATGAGAACGCACCGGGGCGGGGACGGCGAGCGGTCGCTGGCCGTGTTCATCGACTTCGAGAACATGGGCCTGGGGTTCAACGGCCGGCGGGACCGGTTCGAGATCGGCAAGGTCTTGGAGCGGCTGGTCGAGAAGGGGAAGATCGTCGCCAAGAAGGCGTACGCCGACTGGAGCCGGTTCGGGATGTACACCGGGGCCCTCCACGAGGCCGCCATCGAGCTGGTCGAAATCCCCCGCCGGGGGGTCAGCGGCAAGAACTCGGCCGACATCCGGCTGGTCGTCGACGCCATCGACCTGGCGTACTCGAAGGACCACATCGACACCTTCGTGATCGTCTCCGGGGACAGCGACTTCTCCCCGCTGGTGTCCAAGCTGAAGGAGTTGGGCAAGCACGTCATCGGCCTGGGGCTGGTGGACGCCACCTCGGACCTCCTGCGGGACAACTGCGACGAGTTCATCTACTACGAAGACCTCGACCGGGCCCCGATCATCCCGGTCGGGGTGAACGAGCAGATCCCGGAGAAGAAGCGGAAGGTGTTCGCCCTCTTGCTGGACTCGCTCCTGGCCCTGCGGCGGGAGAACAAGGAGGTGATCTACTCGTCGATGGTCAAGGACACGATGAAGCGGAA
>JAIEQO010000127.1 GCA_019747655.1 Gemmataceae bacterium
GGGCGGGCTCGGGGGTGGCGGGGCCGGAGGGTTCGGCGGGCTCGGCGGGGGCGGCCCGCTGACCGGCGGGTTCCTCCCCACCCCGCTCGGCGGCCCGGTCACGCCGCCGGGGACGACCACCGGCATCACCCCGAACTTCCCCCCGTCGGACGTCACCCCCACCCCGACCACCACCCCCCCCGTCGGCGGCCCGCCGACCACCCCGCCGGTCACCCCGTCCGGCCCGCCCGCGGTCACCCCGGCCCCGCCGAGCTTGGTCCTCGGGCTGATCGCCGCCGGGCTGGCCTTCGGCCGGCGGATGCTCCGCGGCCGGCGGAATCGCTGACCCCCTCCTACCCCCCGGCCGCCGGCGCGGTATGATGCCGCCCGTCGGGCCGTCTCCCCGGTCCGCCCCCGAACAGGAAAGGACCGGACGGATGGCCAAGTCGTCCAAAGCCGCGCTCGCCCTCACCCGCGACCAGTTCCGGACCCAGGCCAAGGCCATCCCGGTCGTCATCAACGGGAAGGAGCTGACGGCCGCGGCCAAGGAGTTCTCCACCGGCTCGCTCGGGTGGAACATCAACGACAAGATGCAGGTCGAGGTCGGCGGCCAGACGGTCACGGTCCAGGTCGGGCTGAACCTGACCATCATCGGCAGCAAGGACATCCCACAGGACGGCGGCGGGCCGGCCGCGGCGTCCCCGACCCCGCCGGCCACCGCGGTCGCCGACGCCCCACCCGACGCCAGCGGTCAGGCGTCGTTCTAACCGGTCGGAATAAAGCCGGGCACGCGGATGACGCGGAGCGGAGCGCGGATCACCGCGGATGATGCAAGATCGTAAGTCCTGATCTCGTCTGATCTGCGTCCATTCGCGCTCCGCTCCGCGTCATCCGCGTGCCGATTTCTGCTTCCATCCTCCGGAAAGGTACGCTCCGTGGAAGTCGTCGAGTACCGCGGCTGGAAGAACAACCTCAAGCTGTCCAACGGCGACGCCGAGCTGGTCGTCACCCTCGACGTCGGCCCGCGTGTCATCGACTACCGCCTGGCCGGCGGCGTGAACGTGATGAAGCAGTACGCCGAGCACATGGGCGGGACCGGCGAGCCGGAGTGGCAGATCCGCGGCGGGCACCGCTTCTGGCTCGCCCCCGAGGACCTGACCCGGACCTACTTCGCGGACAACCGGCCGGTCAAGCACGAGGCCCTCGGCCCCCACGCCGCCCGGATCGTCGCCCCGCCGGAGGAGGAGTACGGCGTCCAGAAGACGATGGAACTCCGGCTGGCGGACTCGGGGAGCCGGGTCGAGGTCAAACTGCGGGTGACGAACACGGGGAAGGAGCCGGCGACGCTGGCCCCGTGGGGGCCGACGGTCCTCGCCCCGGGGGGGATGGAGATCATCCCGCTCCCGGCCAAGTCGCCGCACCCGGGCAGCGTGAAGAACGCCAAGTCGCCGGAGGACTACGGGCCGAACCAGGAGTTCGTCCTCTGGCCGTACTTCGACTTCACCGACAGCCGGTGGACGTTCGGCAGCCGGTACATCTTCCTCCGCCAGGACGTGACCAAGGGGCCGACCAAGATCGGGCTGGCCCACCGGATGGGGTGGGTGGCGTACCTGAACTCCGGCACCCTGTTCGTCAAGCGGTTCGACTACCGGGAGGGGGCCACCTACCCCGACCGCGGCACCCGCTACCAGACGTTCACGTACCAGGAAATGCTGGAGATGGAGACGGTCGGCGAGCTGGTCACGCTCCGGCCCGGCCAGGCGGCCGAGCTGGACGAGTCGTGGGAGCTGTTCGGCAACGTCCCGCCGGTCCGGACCGAGGACGACGTCGACCGGGTCATCCTGCCGCTCGTCGGCCGGTGACGCCGGCCCGTCGCGGGACACTTCCTCCGGTTCTTCCATCGTAGCGGGCCGGCAGGGTCGCCCCGGCCGCCCGCTGCCCCCGCCGCCCGGTCGGTTTCCCCGGCCGGCCGGTATACCATTCGGGGAACCGCCCCGACTCGCCGAAGGGCCGTCCTCGTGCCTCAAGCGCCCCCGGACCTGACCGTCCGCCAGGTGATGCAGCCGGAGCCGGTGACGGTCGACCCGGCCTGTCCGTTGGATGTCGTCCTCGGGCTGATGAACCTGCACCGGATCGGGGCGGTGGTCGTCGTCGGCCCGGCCCGCGAGCTGGTCGGCATCTTCACCGAGCGGGACCTCCTGCGGCGGGTCGGGACGGCCGAGCCCGGGTGGCAGGCCCTGCCGGTGGCCGACTGGATGACCGCCCGGCCGCACAGCATCGGGCCGGAGGTCCTCTGGGAGGACGCGGTCGGGATGATGGACCGACAGCGGGTCCGGCACCTGCCGGTCGTCGAGGCGAACCGGGTGATCGGGATCGTCTCGACCCGGCTCTTGATGGGCTGGCGGGCCGAACACCTCAACCGGGTGATCGCCGACCGGACCCGCGAATTACGTCAGTCGAACGAGCAACTCCTCTCCCGGGACGCCGAGCTGACGTACCACCTGAAGGCCGCCGGTCGGTTCCAGCGGCGGCTCTTGCTGCCCCAGGCCCCGCCGGACTGGCCGGAGGTCCGGTGGGGCGTCCACTACGCCCCGCTCGATCACCTCGGCGGGGACTACTACGACCTGGCCCGCCCGACCCCGGACCAGCTCGGGGTGCTCATCGCCGACGCCAGCGGGCACGGGCTGACGGCCGCGATGGTGGCCGTCCTGTCCCGGATCGCGTTCGCCGAGGTGGGCGCCCGGTCGGCCAGCCCGGGGGAGGTCCTGGCCGAGATGAACGCCCGCCTCCAGGGCCTCACCGACGACCGGTTCGTCACCGCCTTCTACGGCGTCCTCGACCGCCGCACCCGGACGTTCACCTACGCCTCGGCCGGGCACCCGCCGCCGTACCGGTACGCCCGGGCGACCGGGCAGGTCCAGCCGCTCAACGCCCAGGGGTTCTTGCTGGGGATCATGCCCGGGGAGGTGTACCGGGAGCGGGCGGTGACGCTCGACCCCGGGGACCGCATCTGCTTCTACACGGACGGGGTGGTGGACGCCCGGAACGAGATCGGCGAGGCGTTCGGGCCGGACCGGCTGCGGGACGCCCTGGCCGCCCACGGCCGGGAGCCGGCCGACCGGCTGTCCGCCCGGCTGGTCGCCGACCAGCTCAGCTTCACCGGGACCTACCCGCCGGCCGACGACGTGACCCTGGTGATCGGCGAGCTGTGCGAGGGGGCCTCGTCGTAGCAGTTCCGACCGACCCGAGTGCCAGTCATGGGTCCGGTCCGGGACCCGTGCATCGTCCGCCCGTCGGAATGCTTCCGGGCAAAGAACTTGGGGGGGATTCCGGGCGGATTCCTTGACTTCGCCTGTTGATAGTGTACTTTTTATCAGTTGGCATTTCCGGCCGCCGGTCGAGGACTTCCCACCTTACCAGAACGGGGCTCGGCGGGTCGGTGTGCTCGCCCGTGACTGAGCGTGACCGTATACGGGATCGGTCGACCCCGGACTCAACCTCATGAAGGTCAACAGGTTCTGCCGGAATCCGTGACCGAGCGTGACGGCCCGGTCAACGTGGGGACGACAACGAACGGCTGGAAATTCAAGCAGTTCGTGGCAATCCCGCCCCCACTGCAAAAACAGAGGGGGGGAGGGGGTCGGACAAAGCCGTCATTTCCCGGGCGTTTCGCCGGCTTCGAGCAGCCGGTAGGCCGGCAGGTCGGCCGGGTGGACGGCCCGGGGGTCGAGCCCGCCGCGGCGGGCCCCCCGAAACGCCTCCGCCGCCTCGGCCTGTTTGGGCGGCGTCTGGGCGAGGTGGAGCAGGGCCCGGTGGAACGCCCGGAGCGGGGTCGCCTCCTGCGAGACGGACTCGTCCAGGTCGCGGGTCGCCGCCGCGAACTCCTTCAAGGTGATCCGGGCCCGGGCCCGGGTGTCGAGCAACTCGCCGGTCAGCCCGCCTTCCCGGGCGGCCCGGCCGATCAGCTCGACCGCCCGCCCGGCGGTGGCCGGGTCGGCGGCCAGGGTCCAGGCCAGGTTGTTCAGGGCCGACACGTTCCGCGGGTCCTTCGCCAGCACCCGGTCGTAGGCGGCAGCGGCGGCGGCGTAGTCCTGCTTGGCGGCATACAGATCGGCCTCGATGAGCCGGAGTGAAACCGACTCCGGGTCCGCGGCGAGGGCCTCGTCGAGCCATCCGCGGGCGACGGCGAACTGGCGGTCGCTGGCCCCGCCGTGGCGGACCGCGGCCAGTCCGGCGGCGGCCCGGACCGGGGGCGGGACGTACCGGCCGTACTGCTCGACCCGGGCCAGCGCCTCGGCC
>JAIEQO010000128.1 GCA_019747655.1 Gemmataceae bacterium
GCCCCGTCGGCGTCCGGCGACCGCCGGGCGGTCGCGGCCGGCCCGCCCCGGTCGTGGTGGTCGTGGGGCCGGGGCCGGTAGATGTGCCGCACAGGCAGGAATGCCTGTGCCACCAGGGGTCTTGGTGGCACAGGCATTCCTGCCTGTGCTTTACCCCACCAGCTCCCGGATCGGCTCCCGGTCGTCGAGCAGGTACTGCGGCCGGCCGGTGAAGTCCGGCAGCGTCGCGGCCGGGTCGATGCCGAGGACGTGGTAGATCGTCGCCATCAGGTTCTGGAAGGTGATCGAGCCGGCCTTCGACCGCTCGGCCCGGCCGTCCGTCTCGCCGACCACCTGACCCATCTTCAGCCCGCCGCCGGCCAGGAGCACGCACCCGGCGTCGGCCCAGTGTTCCCGCCCCGGGCCGGGGCTCGACAGCTTCGGCGTCCGCCCGAACTCGCCCAGCACCACCACCAGCACGTCGTCCAACAGGCCCCGCTCCTCCAGGTCCGTGACCAACGCCCAGATACTCCGGTCAAGCGCCGGCAGGCAGTGGCGGTACGACCGGAAGATGTCCTGCTCGGCCCCGCTGTGGTGGTCCCAACTGCCGACCGACAGCGTCACCACCCGGACCCCGGCCTCGACCAGCCGGCGGGCCAGGACGAACGGCTTCGGGTCCCAATCGTACAAGAGCGTGGCGATGGCCTGGTGGGTGTACTTCCCCTTCCCGTACCGGTCGAACGTCTTGGGCGACTCCCGGGACAGGTCGAACGCCGCCCGGGCCCGGGGCGAGGTGATGAGGTCCAGGGCCCGGGCCTGGTGCCGGTCCAGCCCGGCCGACTCGGCCTCCCGCCGCATCGTGTCGAACGCCGCAAGTAAGCCCTTGCGGTCGTCGAGCCGGTCGAGGGCCTTGACCGGGGTGAGGTTGTCCAGGGCCTCGCCGAACGGCCGGAACGGGGCGTGCTGGGCCCCGGCGTAGAACGACCGCTCGAAGTCGAACTGCTCGGAGGGCTTCTGCTTGTAACTGACGTAGGCGGGCAGGTCGGCACCCGACCCGCCGAGCCGGCTGGCCACCGACCCGAACGCCGGGCGGCTCCCCGCGGTCCGCGGCAGCCCGGTGTAGACCTCGCTCAGGAAGTGGTCGTTCTCGACCGACCGCACACCCCGCAAGAGGGCCATGCGGTCCATCAGCCCGGCCTGGAGGGGGAACAGCTCGCAGAAGCGGACGCCGGGCAGCCGGGCGGGAACGGTGCCGAACTCGCCGCGGATCTCGGCCGGGGCGTCGGGCTTTGGGTCCCAGGTGTCGAGGTGGCTGGCCCCGCCGTTGAGGACGACGTAGATGACCGACTTCGGCCGGGGCGGGGCATCCGCCCGGGCGTGCCGCAGGAGCCCGGCCAGGCCGACGCCCGCCGCCCCGAACCCGCCGACCCGCAGGAACTCCCGCCGGGTGTTCCCCCCGCCGATCGTCAGCACGCCGACCTCCCCGGGCCGTGGCCCGTACCGGAGGGATTACCCCGCCCGGGCGCGGTGTCAAGCGGCCCGCCCCGCCGGTCTGCTGTTTCCGGAGGGGTGTACACCCCACGCCTGAACCAGAAAAACCCGAGCTGAAGAAAGACCGTCCGACCGACGCCGGCCAACGCCGCCCGCCCGGGCGAATCTTGCCAGGGGTTTGCACCCCGGGCTACCGGCGGTCGTCCCTCCGGGACTCGGGAAGACGGAGCCGCGGAGCGGCGACCGCCGGTAGCCCGGGGTGCAAACCCCTGGTACCCCACCGGCCGGCCAACGCCACCGGCCCGGGCGGGTTATGCCGTCGCCCACGACCTCCCCATCCGGGGCACATTTCGGAGAGCATGCGATGATCCGGCGGAAGCGGCTCTGGGGCCTGACGATCCTCGGTCTGATGGCCGCCGTGGTCGGCGTCGACCGGTGGTGGTACATGGCCCGGGCCGGCAACGACCCCCAGGCCGACCTCAAGCCAGCCGTCGCTCTCCCCGTCACCCGGGTCGTCCTGTTCAACACCGGCGTCGGCTACTTCACCCGCGGCGGGGAGGTCGAGGGCGACGCCCGGGTCGACCTCCAGTTCCCCGAAACGGATGTCAACGACCTGCTCAAGAGCATGGTGGTGGAGGACTTCGGCGGCGGCCGGCTGGCGTCCGTCCTGTACGACGCCCGCGACCCGGCCGCCCGCACCCTGGCCGGGTTCGCCATCGACCTGAACGACAGCCCGACGTTCGCCCAAATCCTCGCCCAGGCCCGCGGCGAGCCGGTCGAGGTCTCGGCCCAGCCGACGGCCGCCAACCAGCCGGGCAAGCTGGCCGGCCAGGTCGTCGGCGTCGAGAACCAGACCGTCGCCGGCGGCGGCAGCGGCCCGCCGGTCGTCTCCCAGGTGCTGAACCTGTGGTGCGCCGACGGGCTGCGGGCGGTCAAGCTGTCCGACATCCGCAACCTCCGATTCGCCAACCCGTCGCTCGAAGGCGAATTCCGCCGGGCCCTCGACGTGCTGGCGGCCAACCACGACACCCAGAAGAAGGCCGTCGCCCTCCAGTTCGCCGGTCAGGGCCGCCGCAAGGTCCAGGTCGGGTACGTCGTCGAGGCCCCGATCTGGAAGACGAGCTACCGGCTGGCGCTCGACGCCGACGGCAAGGCCAAGCCGCACCTCCAGACGTGGGCGGCGGTCGAGAACCCGTCGGACGAGGACTGGAACGGGGTGAAGCTGGCCCTGGTCGGGGGCCGGCCGCTGTCGTTCCGGATGGACCTCTACACGCCGCTGTACGCCCCCCGG
The DNA here is from genome assembly GCA_019747655.1 of Gemmataceae bacterium. Lineage (GTDB taxonomy): Bacteria > Planctomycetota > Planctomycetia > Gemmatales > Gemmataceae > Urbifossiella. Next base: position 2,762 of record JAIEQO010000128.1, read on the forward strand.
CCGGTGGTCGAGCCGGAGCAGTTCGCCAAGCTCCGGCCGCCGACCTACGACCCCGGGTTCGACCTCGACCGGAACGCCCGGTTCGCCCAGCAAGGCGGCCAGCTCGGGCTCGGCGGCGGGCTGGCCGGCATCGGCGGCGGCTTCGGGGGTGGCTTCGGGGGCGGGGGGCTCGTCGGGCAGGGTGGGCAGGCCGGTCAGCTCGGCCAGTTCGGGCAGAACGGCGCGCTGATGAACGGCAACGCGGCCAACCCGCCGGCCCCGACCGCGGTGCCGGGCCGCTCGGGCATCCCGATGGTCCGGCTCCGGAACCCGAGCGAGCCGGCGGAGGAGAGCTTCATGGGCGAGCGGACCCGGTTCGCCGGGGAGATCGGGCGTGAGCTGGCCACCCGCCTCGGGGCCGAGACCACCGAGGGGCAGGCCGCCAACACCCGGATCGGCGACCAGTTCCAGTACGTCGTCGACCGGCCGGTCAGCCTGGCCCGGCAGAAGGCGGCCCTGATCCCGCTGCTGACCGCGGATGTCGAGGCTGAGCGGGTCGGCATCTACAACCCGGCCGTCCTGCCGAAGAACCCGCTCCTCGGGCTGCGGCTGAAGAACACGACCGGGGCCCACCTGGTCCAGGGGCCGGCCACGGTGTTCGAGGGCTCGACCTACGCCGGCGACACCCGGCTGCCCGACCTGTCGCCGGGCGAGTCCCGGCTGGTCAGCTACGCCGTCGACCTCGGCACGACGGTCGAGCCGCGGGAGGCGACGTGGGGGTTCACCCTCCTGCGGATGACGGCCAGCAAGGGGGTCATCACGACGGTCAACAAGCTGCGGGAGGCGAAGGAGTACCGGATCAGCAACCGCGGCCCGCGTGACCGGGTCGTGTTGATCGAGCACCCGAACCGGTCGGAGAAGGGGGTCCGGCTGGTCGACACCGACAAGCCGGCCGAGGACGCGAAGGACGTGTACCGGTTCCGGGTGGCGGTGAAGGCCGGCGAGCGGAAGGTGTACACCGTGACCGAGGAGAGCGAGTCGCCGTCCACCCGGGTCCTGTCCGAGCAGCCGGACGAGAACCTGGCGGTGGTGTTGAAGACGGACAACGTGCCGCCGGCCCTGAGGGCGAAGGTGGAGGAGGCGGTGCGGCTGAAGGGGGCGTGGGACGCGGCCCGGCGGGCGGTCGGGCCGGTCGGGGCCGAGCTGAAGCGGCTGGCCGACGACCAGGACCGCATCCGCAAGAACCTGGCGGCCACCCCGAAGGAGGCCGAGGTGTACGGGGCGTACCTGAAGAAGCTGTCCGAGCAGGAGAAGCGGATCGACGTGCTGACGGCCAGGCAGGAGGAGCTAGCGGCCGCCGAGGCCGCCGCCCGGAAGGCGTTCGAGGACTACCTGGCCAACCTGTCGGATTGAATCGGAGCCCCGGAGGGGCGTCCGGGAATGGCCCGGGGTTCACAACCGATTGCATCTGTCGGTGGCCGTTGGGCTGGAACGAGTTCGCGCCCCCCGCGACCTTGCGGGTGTGGGACCCGGACCGCGAGGTGGGCCGTGGA
>JAIEQO010000021.1 GCA_019747655.1 Gemmataceae bacterium
CGGTCGCCGGACGCCGACGGGGCCACCGCCGGGGACGTCGGCTCGGGCCGGGCGTGGCCCGTCTCGGCCGCCTCCTCGCCCGACCCGAGGGCCGCCGGGCAGAGTTGCGGCATCTCCTCCTCACTCGGCGGGTAGGCCTCCGCCGGCACCCACCGGGCCAGGGCGTTGGCCGCCTCCCCGGGCGTCGGGTAGCGGGCCCGGGGGTCCTTCGCCATCATCCGGCCGACCACCGCGGCCAGCCCGTCGGGCACCTCCGGCCGTAGTACCCGGATCGGGTCCGGCTGGCGGGTCCGGTGCCAGGTCAGCTTCTGGGAGACGGTCCCGGCCGGGAACGGCGGGTGCCCGGCCAGGAGGTAGTACAGGGTCCCGCCGAGGGCGTACACGTCGGCCCGGGCGTCGGCCGCGTGGCTGTCGGCCACCTGCTCCGGGGCGACGTAGTCGGCCGTCCCGAGGACCACGTTGTCGTCGTACCGCTTGGTCAGGTCGTCGAGGTGGTCGCCGACGAACCGGGCCAACCCGAGGTCGAGCACCCGGGCCGTCCCGCGGCGGTCGACCAGGATGTTGCCGGGCTTCACGTCGCGGTGGACGATGCCCTGCCGGTGGGCGTAATCGAGCCCGTCGGCCGCCTGTTTGGCGTAGCTGGCTGCCCGGCCGGCCGGGAGCGGCCCGGACCGGCGGACGAGTTCGAGCAGGTTCGGCCCGCGGACGTAGTCCATGACGATGAAGTGGATGTCGCCGTCGTGGTCCACCTCCCGGGTGCGGACGACGTTCGGGTGGTCCAACGCGGCGGCCGCCCGGGCCTCCCGGTAGAACCGGCCGAGGGCCGACGGGTGGGTCGCCCGGGCCGGCGGCAGCACCTTCACCGCCACCCGCCCGCCGGTCCCGACCGGCTCGCACAGGTACACCTGCCCCATCCCGCCGACCCCGATCCGCTCCAGCAGCCGGTAGCGGCCGAGGGTGAACCCCTTGTACTTGCCGGCCAGCAGTTGCTCGGCCTGGAAGTGGGTCAGCAGGCCGTCCCGGATGAGGGCGGCGGCGGCCGCCCGGGGCTCGGCCGGCAAGCCCCGGGCGGCCACACCCAGGACGGTCGGGTGGACCAGCCCGCTCTGGCCGATCAGGGACAGGAACTCGTCGGCCGTGGACGGTGCGGTCATCGGTCCCCCGGGCGGCGAAGATACGGGCCGCCGGAAGGGTAGGACATCCCGGCGAGCGACGCAAACCGGCCGGAGTCCCGTTGACCCGGCCGGCGGCTGCCGGTATTCCCATGCCCCCCGCGCCAGGACGGTTGCGGGCGGTCGGGCCACGGAGGGCGCGGGATGCGGCGGGCCGTTGCGGTGGCGGTCGTACTGGCGTGCGCGGACGCCGGGGCGGCCCAGGAGGTCCGCTGGCGGCACGATTACCCGGCGGCCCGCAAAGAAGCCACCGCCGCCAACAAGCCGCTCTTGCTCGACTTCGGCAGCGAGGACTGCGTCTGGTGCCGCAAGCTCGACGCCACCACCTTCCGTAACCCGGCCGTGGTCGAACTCCTGAACGACCGCTTCGTCCCGGTCAAGGTGGACGGCGAGAAGGACGCCTGGCTGTCCCGGGCGGCCGGGGTCGAGGCGTTCCCGACGCTCATCGTCCTGTCCGCGGAGGGGAAGGTGCTGGCCCGCAACGACGGCTACGCCGACGCCGGCAAGCTCCTGCCGCTGCTCCGGCAGGCCATCCCCACCCGGCCGGTCGCCCCGGCCAAGTCGCCGGCCGCCGATCTCCTGGCCCGGGCCCGGGCCGACCACGCCGCCGGCCGGTTCCTCGCCTGCATCGAGCGGTGCGACCGGCTGACCGCCGCCTACCCGGCCGCCCCCGAGGCCGCCGAGGCCCGCCGGCTGTCGGCCGCCATCACCGCCGACCCGGCCAAGTGGGAGCGGGTGACGGGCCAGCTCCAGTCCGACCTTACCGTCCTCCACAAGACTCTCGACGCCGCCCTGGGGCGGTGACGCCCCGCCCGTTCTCATTGGTTCCGGGCGGGTGCGCCACCCCACCCCCGAACCATCCCGACTCGACCGGAAGAAACAACGTCAGACCGACGCCCCGGCCGGCGGCTCATTGCGTCGGGCCGGCCGCCCGCGTACACTTGGCAGAACTCCCCCACCCTCCCGGAGTTCCGCCGTGACCCGCCGCGAGTTCGCGAAGTCCGCCGCCTCGGCCGCCGCCGTCGCCGCCACCGGCCCGACCCTCCTCGGGATGACCCGCCGGAGCGACGACCCGGCCCCGGTCATCGGGACCGGCGCCCACCGCTACCAGTGCCTCCACAACTGGGGCGAGCTGCCGCCGGACTACCAGTGGCAGACCACCCACAACGTCGCCTTCGACTCCCAGGGGAACGCCTACGTCACGCATCAGGGCATCGGCAAGGAGATGGACACGGTTCTTGTGTTCGACCCGAAGGGGAAGTTCGTCCGGTCGTTCGGCAAGGAGTGGCACGGCGGCGGGCACGGGGTCGAAATCCGCAAGGAGGGCTCGGACGAGTTCGCCTACCTGTCGAACACCTGGACGAAGGAGCACAAACTGGTCAAGACCGACCTGACGGGGAAGGTGGTCTGGTCGAAGGGCCGGCCGGAGGCGAAGGAGTACGAGGACCCGAAGAAGCCGTACAACCCGACGAACATCTCGTGGCGGCCGGACGGCGGGTTCACCGTCGGCGACGGCTACGGGTCGAACTACCTGCTCGACTACGACAAGGACGCCAAGCTGGTCCGGGTGTACGGCGGCACCGGCGACGCCCCCGGGCTGTGCAAGACCCCGCACGGGAACTGGCTGGACGACCGGGACATGAACCACCCGGTGCTGGTCGTCTGCGACCGGGCCAACGCCCGGCTCCAGACGTTCACCCTGGACGGCAAGCCGATCGCCGCCACCGAATCGAACAAGGTGGTGCTGTTCCCGGCCCACGCCAAGACCCGGGGCGAGGTGCTGCTGGTGCCCGACCTGCACGCCCGGGTCAGCCTGTTCGGCAAGGACTTCCAGCCGATCGTCCACCTGGGCGAAGATGCCGAGTGGCGGAAGAAGGTCCTCGACGGGTTTAAGGTGCGGAAAGACCCGAAGCAGTGGGTGGCCGGGAAGTTCGTACACCCGCACGACGCGGCCTTCGACAAGGACGGGAACATCGTGGTGGTCGAGTGGGTCGAGCCGGGCCGGGTCACGCTGCTGAAGAAGGTGGCTTAGCGCAAGGGTTCGGTGCCGCCCCGAAGGGGCGTCCGGGAATAGCCCGGGGTGAAACCCCGGGAACCGAACCCATTCACCAAGCCATAGCCCCGAAGGGGCGACCCGCTCGGGATGAGGGTCGCCCCTTCGGGGCTACGGGACGGACTACCGCTTCCGTACCCGGGGTTTCACCCCGGGCTATTCCCGGACACCCCTTCGGGGTTCCGACAACCCGGCCCCGAAGGATTCCGCCCCCGGCCGGACAACTCCCTCGGTGAACCCCGCCGGCCGGTCCGCGGTTACCTGGGCATACCACCCGCACCTTGACGCGGCCGGGGGGTGGCCGGAACAATAGGGTAACGGTCCGTCGGTCGCCTGCCCGCCCCCCCGGCCCCCGGGGCCGTCGCCGAGACACCCACTGATGCCCGTCCTCCCCCGCCGGGTCGGCCCGGTCCTCGCGCTCGCTGCCCTCGCGGCGGCCGGGTGCAGCGACGCCCCCGGCGTCCACTCGTACCGGACGCCCAAGAGTACCGAGCCCCGGGGCCCCGGTCCGGCCGCGCCGGGGCCGACCGCCGGCGACTACCGCATCCTCGGGGCCGTCTACCCGGCCGACCAGCCGGTCTGGTTCTTCAAGCTGACCGGCCCGGCCGACCAGCTCGCCAGGCACGAGGCCGACTTCGACAAGCTGGCCGCCAGCGTCCGGCTCCAGGGGGATGCCGTCCCGGCCTTCGACCTGCCGCCCGGGTGGATGCTGACCGGGCCGCGGTCGGTCTCCCGGGGCGGGGTGACGGTGACGTTCGACCAGACGGTCAAGCTCGGCCCGCCCGACGCCCCGCTCGAACTCACGATCAGCAAGTCCGGCGGCGGGATCGCCCAGAACGTCAGCCGGTGGGCCGGGCAGGTCGGCCAACAGGTCGGCCCGGCCGACCTGGACAAGGTGACGCGGCCGTTCGACGCGGCCGGGGTGAAGGGCGTGCGGGTGGATGTCCGCGGCCCGCAGAACCCGTCCGGCGGGATGGGCGGTCCAATGATGGGCGGCAAGCGGTAAACTTGGTCCGGGCGAACCCCGAGCGCCAGCGAGGGGGTCTAACGACGCAGAAGAACCCCGTCGCTGGC
>JAIEQO010000803.1 GCA_019747655.1 Gemmataceae bacterium
GCCCCGGCCGGCGTTGCGGCCGCGGCGACGGGTTGAACGGGATTTCGGGAATCCCGGGATTCCGCTAGGAATCGCCGGCCGGCCCGGGTATAGTTCCCTCACGGCCGGGTCCGAATACCCGCCCGCGACGCCGAACCGACAGCAGCTCCCCGACCCGTCTTGGTGCCGTTCCGGGCTTAACCCCCCTCGAGCCGCCCTCGATCGATCGACCGGTGTTGCCGCCGAGCGGGGGGTCGTTTCCCCCCGCCGTGGTCCCGCGTCCGCCCCCGCCGGCCCCTTGCCGGTGCGGGCTGTTTCTGTCGCGCGGCCGGCGAACGGCCGCAGAAGGTGATTCGTGAAGAAGCTGTACGTCGGGAATCTGGCCTTCGGCACCACCTCGGACGACCTGCAGGCCCTGTGCAGCGAGTTCGGGACGGTGACCAGTGCCCAAGTCGTGACCGACCGGGAGACCGGGCGGAGCCGGGGGTTCGGGTTCGTCGAGATGTCGGACGGCGGGGACCAGGCCATCCAGGCCCTGAACATGCGGGAGTTCCAGGGCCGGAACCTGACCGTCAACGAGGCCAAGGCCCGGGAGGACCGGGGCGGCGGCCGGAGCGGCGGCGGGTACGGCGGCGGTGGCGGCCGGGGCGGGTACGGCGGCGGTGGCCGGTACTAACGCGAGCCACAGCCGGGACGTTCCGAAGCCCCCCGCGGACGCGGGGGGCCTTTTCGTTTCGTGGCCCGCCGGCCCCACCCGGCAAGCGGCCGCCGAACCTCAAAACTCCGAGCGGCCCCGGCCGCGGTGCGGGCCGTCCGGCCGCAGACGCCCGCTCGGCCGGGGCCGGACCATCTCGCCGAAGGCCGCGAGTCGGGTGAAACCCATGGCTACGAAGGGTAAACCGACGGCGGCCGTCCTCGACGCCTCAGCCGCCGGTCGACCGTGGGTCCCACGCCCCCTGCGACGGCTTCCGGCACCCGGCCTGCGCGCGGGCGGCCGTCGGCAAGTTTTGAACCCGGTCCCACGAAATCACGCCCTCACCAGCACCGCCCCCTCGCCGTTCCGCAGGGTGATGCTGTTCACCACCGGGCCGAGGGTGCCGTCGGCGGCGACCGCCCGGTAGTTCCCGCCGAGGGCGTGGGTGGTGGCGGTCGCGTCGGCCGTCGTCCCCTCGCCCTTCCCCTTCGTGTACGACAGCGGCTTGTACAGCACGAGCCCGTTGGCGTACTCCCGGCCCAGCACCTTGTACCCCAGGGCCGGGTTCTGCGGGTCGGTCCCGGACGCGAAGGTGGTCATGCCCCCGGCCGGGTCGCCCACGTCGACGGCCGCCGCCGGGACCCAGTGCTCGGCCCACGGCGTCCCCGGGGCGTACCCGCCGAAGAACGTCACCGCCGTCCGGTCCGGGTCGGCCAGCAGGTAGTAGTAGGCGAGGGCGGCGAGCTGAGTCCGCGGGTCGGTGGGGGACCCGCCGGTCGGGTAGGTGTCGAGGACGACCAGCGGCTTCCCCGGGGTGGCCAGCCGGAGGGCGACGACATCCGCCGCGTCCGCGGCCTCCTGCCAGTTGTGGGCGAGCGGGCGGAGGAGGAACTCCTCGAACACCGCCCCGGCCGCGGCCGCCGTCGGGGTGGCCGCCGCCCCGCCGCTGACCGTGTTGGCCATCACCCACTTCGGGGCGATGGCCCGGGACACCGTGGCCACCAGGGCCCCCGAGTCGGCGCTGTAGGTGGCGGTCGGCTCCAGCACCGGGGTGCCGGCGAACGGCACCTTGCCGATGGCGTTGTCGAGGAAGATGCCGTCGGCCAGCGGGTGGGCGGCCAGGAACCGCTGGTGGTAGTCGGCCGCCCACCCGCGGAACGCCGGGTCGGACGGGTCGGTGACGAACCGCATGGGCCCGTAGTACGGGTAGAACAGCCGGGATTCGTACTCGAACCGGGCGTCCATCCCGGCCGACCGGCGGAGGTACTCGGCGTCCGACAGATACCCGTCGCGGTTGGCGTCGGCGGCCGCGTCGAACGCCGGGATGGTGCCCGAGTTCCCGCCGCCGGCCCCGACGAAGTCCCGGCCGAGGAGCGTCTTGATCTCCGGGGCCTGGGCCGTCTCCCCGGCCGTGACGCGGAGCCGGACCGTGTACAGCCGGGCCGACCCGCCCACGGCCGCCGGCACCCACCCGGCCGGCGGGTCGAAGGTGATCCGGCCGGACTGCCGCAGCCCGGCGGTCCCGTCGGCCACCCCCAGGGCGGCCCAGGCGGTCGGGTTGCCGGCCGCGTCGGTGGCGGTCGGGACCTCCCACACACCGGCCCAGCCGGCGGCCGCCCCCCGGGCCAGGGTGACGTTCAGCTCGCGGAACCGGTCGGTGTACCCGGCCGACAGCCACCCCCCGGCCCCGCCGAGAGTGATGGTGGCGTCCCCGGCCCCGCGGGCCGCCACGGTGAAGTCCTCCGGCGACCCGCCCGGCCCGCCCCGATACACCCCCCAGAGCCAGTCGACCGGCTGGGACGAGGCGCTCCGGCCGGTGTACGCGGTCGGACCGGCGACGTGGTAGAAGGCCGCTTCCCGGTCGGCCCCGGTCCGGTCGGCGTAGGCCAGCCAGTCGGTCAACAGGCCCTGATACAGGTTGGACACGTTGGTGTAGATCAGTTGCGGCGTGTCCGGGCTCACCCCGTCGATCGTGCCGAGGAACTGCGGGTTCGGGATGACCAGGTCGATGCTGTTCTTGAGCAGGTCGCGTTCGAGTTCGCCCATCGGATTGCCGCTGTACGCCAGGGCGGCCACCCGGATGTGGGTGTAGTGCCGGGGGATGGTCGGCTTCGTCTCGGGGTGGGCGACGGTCAGGGTCAGGCCGTCGGTGGCAATGCTCCCGCTCGCGTCGGTCGCCCGGGCCATGACCGTGTACCGGCCGTTCGTCAAGGTGGTGGTGTCGAGCGTCCACTCGGCCGTCCCGCCGGGCGTGACCTGCCGGACCTGGTTGTTCAGCCGGAACTCGACCTTCGCCGACTCGCCCGTCACCTCGGCCCGGAAGGTGACGACCCCGGTGGCCGGGCCGGTTCCGCCGACGCGGGTGAGTTTGAGCGTCGGGCCGGCCGGCGGGAGGGTCTGGAAGTCGTCCACCCGGACCGTGCCGGCGTACTGGGCCAGCCGGCCGATCCCGGCGTACCCCGGTCCACTCGCCGTGGCCGTCTTCACCGCGAGGGCGTCCGACGGGTCGGCCTGCCACCGGCCGGCGGCGTTCAGGTACTGGCCGGTGTCCTGGCGAACCACCCGGACCGTCGCCGTCGCCCCCTTCGGCACCAGCGACACCCGCACCCACGGCCCGGACAGGTAGGCCGACCGCGGCGACTGGACCGACCCGAGCGCCTTTGCCGTCCCGTCCGTCACCTCCCAGACGGTCACGGCCGCCCCGCGGCTGACGCTCGCAGCCAGGTAGCTCGGTCTCGCCGTCCCGAGGTTGCGGCCGCGGGCGAAGACGAACATCGGGGCGGCCGAGTCGAGGTCGACCGAGACGGCAGCCCCGGTGTCGGCCGACACCTTCGCCGGGGACCAGGCGAGCCCGGTCGTGCGGCTGCGGCCCGAGGAGACGACGCCGACCGACCCGTTCGTCCCCTGCCCCGCGGCCGTGGCGAACCCGTCGGTCCCGTCGTTGGTCCATTCGGCCCACCCCGTCGGTAGGGCCGGGGGGGTGACGGCGTCGAACGTCTCGACCGGCCCGGCCGGGTTCTCGCGGGGTTCGAGGGCTTCGCAGCCGAGGCGGGCGCGGGGGGAGCGCGACATGCGGGTTGCACCTCAACGGTTGCGGGCGCGTGGGGCGGGCGCAAGCCGGGGGTGCGGCGGGCGTCCGTTCCCGTGGCCGTCCGTGGCCGTCGCGGGCGATGCGGGCGATGCGGGAGAAGGTCGGCCGGCGGCCGCCGGGCCGGCGACGATTTGCGCGCGGGGCGGCGTGGAACGACAGGGCCGCGACCGCAGAACGGGAAGAAGCCGCACGATGAACGCGGAGAAATGACGATTGATCAGAATTATTGTTCTGTTTGGATCGTGCTCTTTCTGCGTTGATCGTGCGGCGGTCCGCTGACCGGCCCTACGGCTCGCCGGACTCCCCGCCCGGCCCGACCTTCACCACCCGCACGGTCGGGAAGTACGGGCCACCGTCGATCGGGTGCCCGGCGGTGACCACAACCCGCTCCCCAGGCTTGACCGTCCCGGCCGCGAAGGCATCGCGGACGGCCCCGGCCAGCCGGTCCCCGCCGGCCGCCGTCGGCGTCCCCCGCACCCCCGTCACCCCCCACACCGGCGCCAGCCCCCGTAGCACCGCCTCGGCCGGGGCGACCGCCACCA
>JAIEQO010000769.1 GCA_019747655.1 Gemmataceae bacterium
CCGCCGGTTGAACAACAACCGGCGGGCTGACGCCGCGCCGCTCACGGAACGCGAACGCCCGTCCCAACGCCGCGACGGTGAAGATGAGCGGGTAGAGCTTCTCGAAGTACCAGAGCTTGGCGAAGTAGAACCCGATCGGCGACGGGTCCCGGAACCGGCCCGACTCGACGGCACCAACCAGCCAGACGAGGCCGCGTTCTGCTGGCGAGCGGGGGGCGTGAGCCCCCCGAGGTGTTGTCGGCTCGGGGGGCTCACGCCCCCCGCTCGCCAGGTCGACTAGCACCTCGACGGCCAGCGCCGTCTCCTCGACGCTCGACGGGCAGCCGGCCGCCCCGCCCCAGCCGCCGTCGGGGTTCTGCACGCTCAGCAGGTATGCGAAACCGCGTCGACACTCGGGCGAGTCCGTCAGCCCGAGGTCGCGGTAGGCGGCCAGCACCCGGCTGGTCCCGTAGACCGGGTTGATGTCGTCCGGGGCGTGTTGGTTGCCGAACCACAGCGGCAGCCAGCTCCCGTCCGGCCGCTGATGGCGGGCGAGGTACGCCAACCCGCGGTCAACGCGGCGGCCGTACAGCCGACGGAAGTAACCGCGGTCTTCACCGCCAAGCCGGACGAACGCCCGGATTGCGTGGGCGGTCAGGTCCGACCCGCTGCGATCGAACGGCAGGGTTCCCCAGCCCCGGCAGAACGTCGGCCAGCCGCCATCACCATTCTGCAAGTCGGCGATCCAGTTGCGGGCGTGCCCCCATCGTGCCCAGCCACCATCCGCCTTATCATTCACCCGGCCGGCGTCTTCGAGAGACACCACGGCCAGGATCGCCCCCGGGGTGTCGTCGCAGTCGGGGACGCCGCCGGCGAGGTCGGTCCAGGCCCACCCCCCGGGGTCGGCCCCGGTGTAGGGGTGCCGCTCCCGGTACTGCTGGTTCAAGAGCCACGCGAGGATCGCGTCCTTCGAGTCGAGTGAATCGAGGTCGCCGGCCGCCGCCAGGGCGTTGACCGATAGCGTCGTCACCCACGTCGCCAGGTTGGTGTCGATCGGCCAACTGCCGTCCGGCCGGACCGAGTTGACCAGGAACCGGACGCCCTCGGTGATGACTTCCGCAGACCCCTCCCCCGGCCCCTCCCCCGCGGGGGAAGGGGAGTTCTGGTCCCCCCTCCCCCCGCGGGGGAGGGGGTTAGGGGGTGGGGTCTGTGATGCCAGCGCCATCACCACGAAGCTCGTCAGCGGAGTGGCTTCGAGGTAGCCGCCGGTGGTCGGCTGGATCCGCCGCAACACCCGCTGGCTTCGGCCGCGGGCCAGACGCCGGACGACGTTCCGCACCGGGTTCCACGACCGCCGGTGGTGGTGGACGCACTGGCCGATCGCAATGAGGGCCGGCAGGGCGTAGCTCACCACCGGCAGCCGGGCGAACCGGTACCACGACTGCGGCAGGCAGGCCAGCTCGAACGGCAGCCGCGGCACCTCCCGCCACGGCACCAGCCCGGCCAACGCCGCCGCCATCAGGATCGGCACCGAGAACGTCCGGTCCGTGCCGTACCGCCGGCGGATCGCCTCCGCCCGGTCGGCCGGCGTCGCCCCGGCGTGCGTCGTGATGTACCCCTCGACCCGCTCGACGGCCGACGGGTGGTCCTTCTCGGCCCCGGTCAGGGCCAAGGCCGCCCGGCACAGCATCGTCGTGGAGATGTTCGAGAACGACGCGGTGGTGTCGCCCCAACCGCCGTCGGCGTTCTGGTGGTCGGCTAGCCACCGGACCCCGCCGGCGATCAGGTCACGGTGCTTGGCGGCATCAACGAGGTGCAGGGCCATGACCGCCGTGGCGGTCGACAGGGCCGACGTGGACAACTCCCCGACCCAGTGCCCGGCCCGCACCCGCTCGGCCAAGAGTGCGTCCCGGGCGGTGACGTAGGCCGCACGAAGCCGTTCGGGGTAGAGCATGAAACACCGCCGCACGATCGACGCAGAAAATATGCACGATCCGATCAAATGCTCAAAATCAATCTTCTGTCCGAATCGTGCTCTTGATCCGCGTTCATCGTGCGGCCGGATTTCACAACCCCAGCGCGTCCAAATCATCGACCAGCTTGTCCAGTTCGTCCTTCGGGCCGGCCGGCTTGCCCTCCTGCCGCTTCGGCAGCCCGACCGCCGCCCCGACCGCCTCCCGGCCGTCGTTCACCAGCTCCCGGTCCCGCTCGCTCACGGCCATCGCCAGGGCGTCGGCCACGTCCCCGCCGAACAGCTTGCTGAGGTCGATCTTGAGCCCGCCGACGGCCCCGGTGTCGGCCCCGGCGATGGCCGCCGACTTGTACTCCGGGAAGATGATCGCCTGCTGCGGGCAGACCCGGCTGCACGCCGGGCAGCCCTTCTTGCACTGGTCCTGGTTCTCCACCAGGATGCGCTCGAGTGAATCGACCCCGTACACCCCGAACAGGCAGAAGTCGAGGCATTCGAGGCAGTTGGTACAGCGGTTGTAGTCGATCACCGGATACCACCGCCGCCCGGCCGGGGCGAGCAGGGCTTGCGCGTCGAACGCTGATGCCTGGGTCGGCTCCGGGGCCATCAGCCCGAGCCCGAGCTGGACCACGGCCGGGCGGGCCGCGGACTTGGCCTGCCGCCGGTCCCGGCACTCGGCCGCGATCCGCCGGACCTCCTGCACGTACGGCTCGGCCTTGTTGAAGTCCCGCAGGTCGAGGCAGTAGATGTGCCGGTCCGGGAGGGTCCCGGCCGGGCCGATGGCCGGCGGCCGGTCCTCGGTCGGGGTGTCGTCGGCGTCTTCCTCGTCGGCCGGCGGCTTCAGCCTGGTCTCGCCGGGGTGCCCCTGGATGCCGTCCCGGTCAAGCAGCCAGAACGCGGCCCGCGGGTACAGCCAACTGAGAACGACGAGGTCACCCTTGACCGATTCGAGGAACAGCCGGCCGGTGTGGTCCGGGCCGAGGTCGTACAGGTTCGGGACGACCGAGACCTCTAATCCCGGTTCGAGCAGCAAGGCGGCGACCAGCGACTCTTCCAGCGCCCGCTTGGCCGGGTGCTTACCCGGGGCCTGCGACAGCACGACGGTCAGGCGGCTCATGGCAGCTCCGCGACGGTGATACCGAGAAGGTACGGGCCGCCGCCCGGGAGGGCGAGTCAGTCCTCGATCGCGTTCAACTGCCCCTTGAGCATCCGCTGGGTCGCCTCCCACCCCACTTCGAGGTGGGCGTAGTACCCCGCCACGTCCAGCAGCCCGCCGGTTTCGGCGGCCAACTCGAACAGCCAGCCCTTGCCGTACCCGTCCGCGTTGATCGCCGACGGGTCTTCGAGCAGCTCTGGGTTGAACCGCACGACCCGCCCGGCCAGCGGGGCGTACAGCCCGGACGTGGCCTTCTGGGTCTCGATGTACCCGATCTCCTGCTTGGCCGTGACCAGCCCGGGGTCGACCCGCCATTCCAGGAAGTACACGTCCTGCATCAGCCGGACGGCGTAGGCGGTGAACCCGAAGGCGTGGACGCCGTCGGCCCCCGGCCGGCACCACATGTGGTTTTTGCAGTAGAGCAACTCGCCCGGCAGCGGGGCCGGGTGCTTGCCCATCAGGAAGACGAGCGGGTCGGGCATCGGGGGTCGGTTCCGCAAGAACTCCGCCGTCAGTGCAACGCCCGCCAGAGCAGCACCTGAGCCGAGAGGATCAAGACGACAGCCACGACGACCAGCCACCAAGCCGCCGTCGAATTCCCGGCCGCCCGCTGCTCTTGGCCCCACCGGTAGGTGTAGGCGCCGAGTAGCGCGACCCCCATCCCGAACGTGAGGTGGATGAACGGCTCCATCCCGGGCGGTTCCGGCTCATGTGTACCGGCTGCTAATGTATTGCGTGTCGAAGAAGGCCGGCAGGTGACGGTCGATCTGCATCAGCCCGCCTGGGGTACAATCGATCGACTCGCCAGTGACGGTCAGCCAGCCTTCGGCCCGCAAGCGGTCGAACGCCGGGCGGAACTCGTCCCGGATGTCGACCCCGTGCTTGTTCCGGAAGTATTCGACATCGACGTGGCCGGTCTTCAGGAGCAGCACCAGCTCACGGATGAGGCGGTCGCGGGGGGTGGTCGGGAAGGCCCGGCCGAGCGGCAGTTCGCCCTTGTTCAGCTTCTCGACGTAGGCTTCCCAGGTGTCGAGGTTCTGGAGGTGGACGCCGTTCACGTGCCCGAACGAGGCCACCCCGGTGCCGAACATGTCGGCCCCCCGCCACAGCGCCTCGCGGTACACGAACCGGGTGTCGGCCGGGTCCTTCACCACCGTCGTCGCGCTCGACACCGTGTACCCGGCCTTCTCGAACTCGTCGAAGGCGTACCGGA
>JAIEQO010000049.1 GCA_019747655.1 Gemmataceae bacterium
GGGTCCTGTCGGCCGCCGAGTTCGCCGACCCGGCCGTCGGCGACCCGTCCGGGGCCGAGTGCATCTTCCTCTGCGACGTGCCGAACCTGACACCCGCCGTGGTGGCCAAGCTGGAGGCCCACCTGAAGCGGGGCGGCGGGCTGGTGATCGGCCTCGGGCCGAACGCCGCGACCGCCCGCGAGCAGTACAACCGGCTCCTCTACGCCGACGGCAACGGACCCCTCCCGGGGCCGCTGGTCGATGTCGTCACCGCCCCGCCGGACGACCCCGGGTTCCGGCTCTACGCCGACGAGCAGGCGTTCCGCCAGACGCCGACCCCGTTGTCCGAGTTCCGGGACGAAAACGCCCGGGCCGGGCTCGTGACCGTCCCGTTCCGCAGCTACCTGCGGATGGACGCCCCGGCCGACGGCCGGGCCCGCCGTCTCCTGTCGTTCGTCCCGGCCGCGGCGACGGTCATCGGCAAGCCGGACCCGGCGGTGGTCGAGTGGACCCGGCACCGCGGCCGGGTGGTCGTGTACACCAGCACCTTCGACCGGGACTGGACCGAGTGGCCGGTGCTGCCGAGCTACCTGCCATTCGCCCACCAACTCCTGCGCTTCGCCGCCGCCAACCCGGACCGGCACACGGCCCGGGTCGGGGACCAGTTGGAGGAGTTCTTCCCGCCGGCCGCGGCCGGGCTCACGGCCGGGCTGTCCGGTCCCGACGGCTTGACCGCGACCATACCCGTCACGATGCGGGACGAGGTCGGGTTCGCCCGGTTCGCCGAGACGAACCTGAGCGGGCTTTACCGGCTCGGCCTCGGGTCGGCCCGCGACCGGGTGTTCGCCGTCAACCCGCCCGAGACGGCCCCGGGCGGTGGGACCGAGTTCGATCTGCGGCGGGTACCGCCGGCGGAGCTGTCGGCCCTCGGCCCGGTGCAGGTGGTCGACGACCCGGCGGACGCCACACCGGCCGGCGACGAGGCCGGGGCGTTCTCGGCGACGACACCCCGGCCGCACGGCCCGACCCTCGCCCGCTGGGCGCTGTGGGCGGCACTGACGGTGATGCTGGTCGAGGTCTTCTTGGCCTGGCGGCTCGGCCCGGCGCGGACGCCGGGAGCCGGGTCGGCCCGACCGCCGGACCGCCGGCCGCTCCTCCGGCTGCTCGGCACGGCGGCCGCACTCGTCCCGCTCGCGGTCGCTGCGGTCGCGCTGTTGATCGTGGTCCGGGTCGAGTGGGCGTCGGACGTGGCCGAGGTCGTCCCCGCGTCGTGGTGGCATGCGGTCGAGGACGGCGTGGCCTGGCTCGCCGGGGTGCCGCCGGCCCCGGCCGGGGAGAGTACCCGCGTCGTGCTCGAGCGGTCGGCGGTGGTCAGCCGCGACCCGCTGGCCGACCGCTGGGCCCTGGCCGGGCTGGCCGCCGGATTCGTCGCCCTGACGGTCGCGGTATACCGCCGCGAACGGACTGCGGCCGGCGGCTGGCGGCGGGTGGTCGTGCCGGCCTTGCTCCGGGCGGCCGGGTTCCTCGTCGTGCTGGCCGTGTTCCTGCCGCAGTGGCGGCTGGTGTTCAAGCGGGAGGGGTGGCCGGACGTGGCCGTCATCCTCGACACGTCGGCCAGCATGGTGACGGTCGACGACTTCAAAGACCCGTCCGTGCGGGCGAAGGCGGTGGAGCTGGCCGGGGCCGACGGGGTATCGCAGGCCCACCGGCTGAAGCTGGCCCAGCTCCTGCTCACCCGGCCGGGGAACGACTGGCTCGACCGGCTGCTGACCGAGAAGCGGGTTCGCGTCCACGTCTACGCGGCCGACGCCTCGACCCGGCCGGTCGGAACGGCCTCGGAGGACGGCGACGCGGTCGCGGTCCGGGCCGCACTGTTGGCCCTCAAGCCGGAGGGGGACGAGTCCCGGCTGGGGGAGGCCGTCCGGAAGGTCGGCAAGGACTTCCAGGGCGGCTCACTGGCCGGGGTGGTCTTCATCACCGACGGGGTGACGACGGCCGGGCCGGACCTGCCGGCGGCCGCCGACGGGGCCAACGCCCCGCTCTACCTGGTCGGCGTCGGCGACCCGTGGGTCGTCCCCGACCTGCGGCTGTCCGACCCGGTGCTCGAAGACGTGGTGGTGGTCGGCGACACGCTCGACATCCGGGCCCGGCTGACGGCCCGGGGGGCGGTCCCGCCGGACGCGGTGCCGGTCGTGCTGTACGAGAAGGTCGGCGGGCGGCTGGTCGAGCGGGGGCGGACGACCGCCCCGCCGGCCCCGGCCGGGGCGGCGGTGAAGGTGACGTACACGCCCACCGAGCCGGGCGAGAAGACGCTGGTGCTGGAGGTGCCGACCGTGCCCGGCGAGGCCGACACGGCCAACAACCGGATCGAGCGGCGGGTCCTCGTGACGGAGGGGAAGAAGGCCCGGGTGCTGTTCGTCGAGGGCGACCCGCGGTACGACTTCCGGTTCGCCAAAACCCTGTTCGAGCGGGAGGCCGACCGGGCCGGGCGGGGCAAGGCGGTCGAGTTCAAGACCGTCCTGCTCGGGGCCGGCCGGGGCTGGGCCGAGACCGACCGCAGCGCTCTGGCCGACTTCCCGACCCGCGACCAGCTCTTCGAGTACGACGTGGTCATCCTCGGCGACTTCGACCCGAAACTCCTCCCCCGGTCGTCCCGGGTGCTCCAGGACGTGGCCGACTTCGTCAAGGTCCGCGGCGGCGGCCTGCTCGTCGTGGCCGGCGAGCACCACAGCCCGGCGGCGTTCGCCGACACCCCTCTGGCCGACGTGCTGCCGGTCGTCCCGGCCGAGACCCCGCCCCGGCCGACGCCCGAAGACCGGCCGCTGGTCGACGGCTACCGCCCGGCCCTGACCCCGACCGGGAAGTCGCACCCGCTCTTCCGGTTCAGCCCCGACCCGGCCGAGGCCGACCGGGTCTGGAAGCGGCTCCAGCCGCTGCTGTGGCACGCCTCGGGGTATCGCCGCAAGCCGGCGGCCGAGGTGCTCGCGGTCCACCCGGACCGGCCGGCCGAGGGCGGCCCGGGGCGGGAGAACCACCCGCTCGCCGTCCAGCAGTTCGTCGGGGCCGGGCGGGTCATCTTCCTCGGGTTCGACGAGACCTGGCGGTGGCGGTTCCGGACCGACGAGGCCCAGTTCAACCGGTTCTGGACGCAGGCCGTCCGGGTGCTGGCCCGGTCCCGGCGGTCGCGGACCGAGCTGAAGCTGGAGCCGGGCGGCGGGCCGTACCGCCGCGGCGACCGGATCACCATCCGAGTCCGGTTCCCGGACGACGCCCCGCCGCCGGCCGACGATGCGGCGGTCCGGGTCCGGGTGGAGCGTGAGCCGCTGACCAACCAGGACGGTTCGGCCGGGCCGGGTGAGCCCGCGACCCAGGAGCTGAGCCTGATCCGGGTTAAGGGGGAGAGGGCCGAGTACGAGGCCGTCATCCCGGACGCGGCGGTCGGCGACTACCGGTTCACGCTCACCGGCCCGGACCCCGGGGCGACCCCGCCCCGGGCCGAGGCCAGGGTGCAGCCGCCGCCGGCCGAGAAGGAGCGGATCGACCTGAACCGGGCCGACCTCTCGGCCGCGGCGGCCCGGTCGCACGGCGGGTTTTATACACTCGCCGACGCCGAGAAGCTGTTCGACGACCTGCGGAATTTGGAGCCGATCGCCCTGAACGAGCCGCGGCCGCCGCGGCCCTTGTGGAACGACCCGGCCGTGTACGCCCTGTTCGGCCTCCTGCTGACGGCCGAATGGCTGCTGCGGAAGCGGGAGCGGTTGTTATGATGGGGAGGCCGTTGCGGGCCGGGCGAGAACGGAAACGACCGTCCATCCGATAACGATTATTGGTTCGGCCGCGGGGTGTGTGGGTTCCCGAACCAAACCAATGAGAACGGCCGGGCGCGGTGAGCCGCCTGGGGGGTGCCATGCCGATCGTCCTCCGCCCGCCGACGTTGGACCGGCCGACCTTGCCGGCGCAGCTCGCCGCCCTCGGCCGGGCCCGCCGGCGGGCCGCGCTGACCGCCGGCGTTTGCGCCCTCGTCGCGGTGGCCGGTGGCGGGATGGCCCTGGCGTGCGGGCTCGACGCCGGGTTCCACCTGCCGCCCCTGGCCCGGGCATTCGCCCTCGTCGGCGTCCTGGCCGCGGCCGGGGTGATCTGGCTCCGCGGGGTGGCCCCGGCTTTCCGGCTGACGGCCGACCCGATGGCCGTCGCCCTGGACCTGGAGTCCCGCTTCACCCGGCTGAACGACTCGCTGGCGTCGGCCGTGGCGTTCCTGGCCGACCGCGACCGGGGGGACGACCGGGGCGTCTCCCGCCGGCTCCGGGCGGCCGCCGTCCGCAAGGCCGAGCGGCTGGCCGAGCGGCTCGACCT
>JAIEQO010001001.1 GCA_019747655.1 Gemmataceae bacterium
CCCTCTTTCCCCCACCCCCCCCCTCTGCCTTGGGGGGGGGGGGGGGGGCCCCCGGCTGCCGGCCGCGGTCGGGGCGGTCGGGGGGGCCTGCGCGGCCCTGTCGGCCGCCGGGCTGTACTACCTCGACTACCTGGCCGCCGTCCCCGAGCCGCTGCGGCCGGCGGTCGGGTTCTGGGACTTCCTCGACCTGAAGGCGACCGAGGGGGTGACGATCGGCAAGCCGGGGCGGAACGACAACGGGATGAACCTCGGGTACACCGGGTCGATCATCTACTGGCTGGTGGAACTCGGGGTCACGGCGGCCGCCGGGGCCGGGGCCGCCTCGGCGGTGGTGTCGTCCCCGTTCTGCGGCGACTGCCGCCGGTGGAAGGCGAAGCGGACGTTCGGCCCGTACCGGGTCGAGCCGGCGGCGGCCGTCGGGGCGGTGGCGGCCGGGGCCCCGGCCGGGCTGGCCGTCCCGGCCGACGGCCCGGGGAAGCAGGCCACGGTCGCCGTCTACACCTGCCCCCACTGCGGGGAGGGCGGGACCACCGACGTCGAGGTGACGGCCACCCACGCGGTCAAGAAGCAGGTGGCCACCGCGAAGGCGTTCGTCACCTACCCCGGGGCGGCGGCCGCCGCGTTCGACGACCTCGACAAGAAGTGCCGCGACGCCGGGCTGGCCGGCAAGGGCTGACGGACCGGCCGCGGCGGCGGACGGGACTCGAAACCCACAACTCGAAACTCCGACGAGATGCACCCCCACAAGCCGCACTACGACCGCCACGCCGGGACGGCCGAGAACAAGGCGTACCTGCACAAGATCGGCCGGGTCCGGATCGACCCGCCGGCCGTGACCGCCGGGGTATCGGCCGCCGACCTCATCGACTCCGCGTTCCTGGCCTACAACGGCGGCCGGCTCCGCGAGGGGTGCCAGCTCTTCGCCCGCAAGATGCTGGCCGACACCGGCACCGTCGGGCTGGCCCTGAGCGGGGCCCTCACCCCGGCCGGGCTCGGCATGTCGTGCCTGGTGCCGCTGGTCGAAGCCGGGTTCGTCGACTGGATCGTCTCGACCGGGGCGAACCTGTACCACGACACCCACTACGCCCTGGGGATGGACCTGTTCCAGGCCGGGCCCGGCCTGCCCGACCACGAGCTGCGGGAAAACCAGGTCATCCGCATTTATGACATCGTCTTCGACTACGAGAACCTGCTCGGCACGGATGCGTTCTTCCGGACACTCTGCCGCGGCGACGCTTTCCAGCAGACGATGGGTACGGCCGAGTTCCACGCCCTCGTCGGCAAGTACCTGGCCGAGCGCGAGGACCAGACCGGCCGCCGGGGCAAGAACCTCCTGGCCGCCTGCTACCGGGCCGGGGTGCCGGTCTTCACTAGCTCGCCGGCCGACAGCTCGATCGGTATGAACCTGGCGGCCCTGGCCCTCGAAGGCGGGCAGCTCCGCATCGACACCCTCCGGGACGTGAACCAGACGGCCGCGATCGTCTGGGACGCGAAGGCGTCCGGCGGGCAGTCGTCGGTGCTCATCCTCGGCGGCGGCAGCCCGAAGAACTTCATGCTCCAGACCGAGCCGCAGATTCAGGAGGTCCTCGGCCTCGACGAGGCCGGGCACGACTACTTCCTCCAGTTCACCGACGCCCGGCCGGACACCGGCGGGCTCTCCGGGGCGACCCCGGCCGAGGCCATGACCTGGGGGAAGGTCGACCCGGACAAGCTGCCCGACTCGGTGACGTGCTACATCGACGCGACGGCCGCCCTCCCCCTGCTGACGGCCTACGCCCTCTCCCGGCGGGAGCCGCGGCCGCTGAAGCGGCTGACGGACCGGCTCCCCGGCCTCATGACCCGGCTCGAAGCCGGGTACGCCCAGACCCGATCCCAGCGGGAGGAGTAGCGGATGACCCGGGCCTGTCTGCTCGTGGCGGTGGCCGTCGGACTCGCCCTCCCGGCCGCCGGGGACGACCCGGTCGCGGTCGCCCCGCCCCCGCGGGAGGCCACCGGGCCCTGGTACGTCGACGACACCGAGGTCTTCGACGGGCTGTACAAGCGGCTCCGCCACCTGGCCGACAAGGGCAAGTGCCTCCCCCACGACAAGCTCAAGGAGAAGCTCCACCCCCGCCGGGCGCGGGTCGAGCTGGCCGAGCCCGGTGACAAGCCGTTGTCCCCGGCCGAGGTGTACAAGCGGGCCGTCCCGTCCGTCTTCGTCGTCGGCAGCGTCTACCCCGACCCGGACACCGGCGACTGGCTCGACGGCCTGTACGCCACCGCCTGGGCCGCCGCCCCGGACGGGGTCCTGGTCACCAACCGGCACGTCTTCGAGGACCTGGAAGAGGGCGAGGTGTTCGGGGCCGCCGACAGCAAGGGGAACGTCTACCCGGTGACGGACATCCTGGGCGGGGACAAGACGGCCGACGTGCTGGTCGTCCGGGTCGGCGGGCGGGGGTTCGCCCCGCTGGCGGTGGCCGCCCGGCCGCTCCCGGTGGCGTCGTGGGTCGGGGTCCTCAGCCACCCCGGCGACCACTTCTACCTGTTCACCCAGGGGCACGTCACCCGGTACAGTACGAACGAGACGGACGACGGCCGGCGGGAGCGGTGGATGGGGGTGACGGCCGAGTTCGCCACCGGGTCGAGCGGCGGGCCGGTGCTGGACGACCGCGGGAACGTGGCCGGGATGACGGCGCTGACCGTCACGATCGACGCCCCGCCGGACGAAGAGAAGCCGAAGGAGCCGGCGAAGGGCCGCCGGCCGGTCCGGAAGGCGAAGCGGGCCCAGGACAAGAAGGACCCGCCGAAGGGGAAGGGCGAGAAGGGGAAGGACGACCCGATGGCTAAGCCGATGCCGGCCCCGCAGCCGGGGTCGGTGCAGATGGTGGTCAAGATGGCCGTCCCGGCCCCGGCCCTGCGGGGGGTGTTCGGCAGGTAGGCGGGTCTGGACGGACGACCCCGCTCAGCGGCCGGGCCGGAGGCCCGGTCGGCTGCCGCGGCGGGTTCGGCCGTCTTGTCAGGAGGCCCCGGCCCCGCGGCCGGACAGGTCGCCGATGACCTGGTTGACGCCCTCGTGGTCGAAGAAGATCGGCACGTTGCCCGGGGCGAGCAGGACCGCCGCCCCGTCCCCGAGGGCGAGGACGTTCGGGCGGTCGACCTCGTACCGGTCCCCGTTCAGCAGGGCCACCGTGAACGGCTGGAACGGCCGCCGGGCCTGGAACGCCCCGATCGTCGCCGTGAACGTCTCCCGGTCCATCGCCCGCCCCCTGCTAAGCTGCGGCCGGTTTGGGGACATGATACCGCACCGCCGGCGGGCCGAGAAGGCGTCGCCGTCAGTGAGCCAGGGTGCCGTCACGCCCGCCGGGCCGGGCCGCCGGCGGTCGTCGCCCGCGGCCGAGGCCGCCCGGTGGTAAGGCCGGCGACGTGTCGTAGGGCCGGCTGTGCCGGCCAGGGTCGGGGTGGCCGGCACAGCCGGCCCAACGACCCCTCAACGGGCGTTGGTAAGGAATTACCGATCGTCGGCGGTAGTCCGTATTTTTTGCCCCCGGGGGCGACGTAAGTCCTTATCCGAGGGGTCGCCGGCCGAATTCCGTAGCAAAGCCCCCCTCAACTGATCACCAGTCGAGTTACTCCCTGAACGGTCGCTTCTTACCGTACAGCGCCAATTTGGCCCGCGCGTTTTCACCTTCCTCCCGCTGGTAGGACGGGTCCTCAAGTGCTTTCTTCTGCCATCTGATGGCCTGGTCGAAGTCCCCGACCTCGGCATATGCGCAGGATAACGTGTCGATGTACCCGGGGTTCTTCCAGCCGGTCAACTCGCACGCCTTAGTGGCTTCCTCGACCGCCACCTCCCCATTTCTGCACCGATCGACTTTGGAGGTCGCCCGGATCCAGGCCCGATTTTTGATCGCGGAGGCGTACTTCGGATCTAGAGCGTCTCCACCCTGATCCTTGTGCTCTTCGCGGGGGTCTGCGACACCCCGGGATGCCCAGCCCCGGGGCCCGATCATGCCGGCCTTCCCCCTCGACCCGCGGCAGCGGGTGCTGGCCGACTGCCGGGCCGGCCTCACCTACGCCGCCGTCGCCCGCAAGTACACGGCCTCCGCCGAGTGGGTCCGCATCCTCCACAAGCGGTTCCGCGAAACCGGGGAGGTCGCCGCCCGCGGCCACGCCACGAAGCGCCGACCGCACCACGCCCGCCACGAAGCCGAACTCCGGGCGGCCGTCGCCGCGAGGCCCGACCGTACCCCCGAGCAACTCCGCCCCCACCTCGGCGGCGGTGTTAGGTTCTGTCTGCTGAAACCGGTTGGCTGCGGAGCAGCCGGAGGTAGCGGCGAATCATGGCGAGTTGCACGGT
>JAIEQO010000679.1 GCA_019747655.1 Gemmataceae bacterium
AGCGGCCGGCTGGCCGCCGCCCGCCCGGACGCCCCGCCGTACCAGGTCCGGGCGGCCACGGCCCAGACCAATCTCGCCCTCCACCTGAAGGACACCGGTCGGCCGGCCGCGGCCGAGGAGGCCAGCCGGGCCGCCCTGGCGGTGTTCGAGCGGCTGGCCGCCGCCCACCCGGCCGTCCCCGCGTACCGGGAGACCCTGGCCCAGGCCCACTACAACCTGGCCGTCCTCCTGCACGAGGCCGGGCGGCCGGCCGAGGCCGAGCCGGCGTACCGGGAGGCGATCCGGCTGCGGCTGCCGGCCGCGGCGGCGGCCAACAACCTGGCGAACATCCTGATCGACCGGGGCGACGTGGCGGGGATGGCCGCGGTCTACCGGGAGGCCGCCCGGGCCTTCCCGGGCAACCCGTTGGTCCGCCAGGGCCTGGCCGAGGCCGACCGGGCGGCCGCCTACGCCGCCCGGCTCCCGGCGGTCAAGGCGGGGACCGACCGGCCGGCCTCCCCGGCCGACGCGGTCTGGCTGGCCGAGCTGGCCGTCAAGCCGTTGGTCCACGAGTACGAGCTGGCCGCGCGGCTGTACGCCGGGGCGTTCGCGGCCGACCGCCGGCTGGCCGGGGGGCATCGGTACAACGCCGCCCGGGCCGCCCTCCGGGCGGCCGCCGGGGACGACCCGGCCGCCGGCATCGGCTGGGACGAGTGGGGCATGTTGCAGGACCGGGCCCACGCATGGCTGTCGGCCGACCTGGATGTCCAGTGGGGGCAAGCCGAGTCGGACCGGCCGGCCGGGCGGAGGCAGGCCGCCGCCGTCCTCGCGAGCTGGCTGTCCGACCCGGACCTCGCGTCGGTCCGTGACCCCGGCCGGCGGGCCGGGATGCCCGAGCCCGACCGCGACCGGTGGGAGAGGTTCTGGGCCGAGGTCGAGGCCGTCCGGGCCCGGGTCGCCCCGCCCGCCGCACCGCCGCCGCGGGAGGTCCAACCGGAGCCGGTGTGCCGGCCGGCGGAAAAGCTTGACATCCCACAAGGGGAGTGTCAGGTACAGATGTACAAAACCACCTGCCGGACTCTGCCGGCGGGCTGGCGTCGACCGTGGCGGCATCCGGTATCGGTCGGTGCGGGTCGCAACCAAAAGTCGGGCCACAGGATGGGTCGGAACGGCGGGCCGAGCGTGACAGCCTCGCCGTAAGGAATTCACGCGAAATCGCTCGAAATCTAAGGCTTTGGGTGGAGGAGCGAAAAAGAGGGGGGGAGGGGGACGGCCCGAACACCCGGCGGGACGGATGCGGCTATCCTAACCCCGCTCACCACCGTCCGCCCGGGAGACGCCCGCCGTGCCGGCTTACGGCCTACCCTTCCTGATGCCGGCCGCCGCGCTGGCCGCCGGCCTGTTACTGCCGGGCTGCGGGCGCTCGAAGCGGTCGTCGGCCCGCTCGGCTACGCCGTCGTCCCGGTCCGCGTGACCGGGTGCTTACACCTGAAGACGGCGGTTGGCGGACCGGGCGACGGGACGGTCCTGGTCAACCGGGCGTGGGTGTACGTCGACGCCTTCGCCGGCCTCCGGCTGGTGGACGTGCCGGCCGCCGAGCCGTTCGGGGCGAACGTCTTGGGCCTGCCCGGGGCGGTGCTGGTCAGCACCGCCCACCCGGCGACCGCCGACCTCGTCCGCGGGCTCGGCCGGCGGGTCGTGACCGTCGACGTGGGGGAGCTGCACAAGGCCGAGGCCGGTCTGAGCTGCATGAGCCTGGTGTTCGCGGGTTTGGCATGAGCCGAACCCCTCCCCCCCTTGTTTTTTGCGACCCTCACCAACTCCTACGATTCGTAGCGGTTTCGCGTGTTCTCGGCGTGGCAGGGCGGCAACGGACGGTGGCCCAACCCGCTACCCGACCGTCACTTGCGACCGTCCCGACCGATGCCGGATCCGGCATCGGTCGGCCGGCCCCGCCGCCGGAGGCCCGGCAGGCAGATTTATACATTTGTACTCTACCAAGCAGCCGGGGAATGTCAAATCGTTTTCCGCCGCAACCGGGCGGCCAGCAGGCCGAGCCCGCCGGCCCCGAGGAGGCCCAGGCTCGCCGGCTCGGGGACGGCCTGCGCCTCGTACCGGACCTGGCCGAAGTTGAACCCGCCCGACCCGCGGGACGAGGTGAGCACCACCTTGGTGAACGGCTCGTCGGTCGTCGTGGCGGCGAACAGCCGGGCGCCCCCGGGGGCCTTCAGGTCCCGGCTGATCGTGCCGGCGACCTGGTCCCCGCTGTAGAAGGTGGCGGACAGCCGGTACGTCGGGTTGAAGAACGGGTTGGTCGAGTTGTTCGACTGCATCTCGACCCCGAACGTCACCAGCGGGACGCTGAACGTCAGCTCGCGGGACAACTGGAACTGGGAGAACAGGACGGGCGGGGCGTTGGACTCGACGACCGGGGGGTTGGCCCACCCGAAGATGCCGGGCCCGACCTGGGTGACGGTCGTGGGGCCGGAGAAGGTGACGGCCAGGGTCCCGTCGCCGATCGAGCCGAGGACGGTCCGGAACGGGTCGGTGATCGGGATCTTCGTGGTCGAGCCGGTGTACTCGGCGGTCGGGTTGGCGAACGGGATGAACGCGGCCCGGGCGGCGGGGCCGGTCGAGGCGGCGACGGTCACGGCGAGGCAGAGGGCGACGGTCCGCATGGCGATGGTCCTCGGGGGGTTCAGGGTGGGGGCGGCCCGCCGGGCAGTCGGCGGGCCGTTCGAGTTGTCCGCCGCGGGCTACGCCCCGGTGAACCGCAGCACCACGCGGCGGCTCACGGTGCTTGAGACGTATTGGGCGCCTCCGACGACGATGTTGCCGGCCGAGTCGATGGCGACCGCGGAGGTGTCGGCGTTGTAGCCAGAGATGTTTTGGATGCCCTGGTCCTGGTCGTACGGGATGACCAGCCCGGAGCCGTCCGGGGCCGGGCCGAAGGTGGCGTCCGGCCGGCCGTCGGCCGTCAGCCGGCCGCGCAGGAAGCCTCGGTGAACCACCCCGGCGTCGTCCTTGCGTTGTGCGGTCCCGACGATCACCAGCGACCCGTCGCCGGCCACCGCCAGGCCGGTGAACCGACTGGCCTGGGTGCCGACGGCCGACGGCCCGACGAAGACCCCGTTCGTGCCAAAGGTCGTATCGACGGCCCCGGCCGGGGTGTACCGGGTGACCACCCCGTAGGCCGGCGTGGTGGTCACCCCGTTGACCGGCGTGGTGATCTGCGTCCCGGCCGCCACGACGCTCTCCCCCTGGGCGACCAGCCCGCCGACGTTAAAGCTGACGGACACCGCCCCGCCGGTCCCGAACCCGGTGTCCGCCTGGCCGGACGGGGTGAACCCGTACAGTTTCTTGGATTCGGTGTAGACAACCGCCCGGCCGGACGGGGTGACGGCCAGTTGCCACCGGGTGCTGCCGCTCAAGGACGGGTCGTTGGTCGCCTGCTGGGCGACCCCGCCGACCCCGTAGGTGGGGTCCGGCCGGCCGGCGGCCGTGAGCTTGACGACCGCGGCGGCCGTGCCGGCCTGGCCCCCGGCGTAGATGCTGAACCCGCCGCCCGCGGATGGGACGACGGCCAGCTTCCACACGATCTCGTCCCCCTTGGTCGGGTTCGACTCCCACCAGCCGGTGTTGGCCCCGCCGAAGGTCCTGTCCAGGGTGCCGTCGGCGTTCAGCCGGCCGACCGCGAACTCGGAGTCGGAGACGCTCCAGAAGCCGGTCCTGGTGTACGCGACGCCGGCGGCCAGGATTTTGCCGTCCGGCTGAACGGCCACGGCGTAGCCGTACATGGATTTGGCCGCCCCCAGTACCGCCGTCCCGTTGGTGCCGAAGGTGGCGTCCGGGGTGCCGTCGGCGTTAAGCCGGGTGACCGAGATTCCCCCCGGTTTATTCGGGGCGGTCGCGAGGGCCGTGCCGACGGTCAGCACCTTGCCGTCCGGCTGGGCGGCCACGGCGTTCACGATGCCGGTGTCGATGCGCGGGACGGCGGCGAACCCGCCGGCGCCGAAGGTGGTGTCGAGGAGGCCGCCGGCCGGGTTCTCCCGGGCTTCCAGCGACTCGAACCGGGGGCGGAAGGCAGCCGGCCGGGTGGCCGGGCGGCGGGCCGGGGACGAGCGGCGGGCGGTGCGGCTGCAGGCGGCGAACGGCCACATGAGCGGGCCTCCGGGGCGGGTGGGCCGCCCGGGCGTCGGGCGGCTGGGATACCACCCGCCACCGGACCGGAGGTGTGACCAGATTTTTCCAGGCGTCGCGTCACACGGCCGGCGTTGATCGGGTTCCGCCCCCTGGGACCGCGGCCGTCCCGGCCGCGCTTCGACCCCACTAAAGAGCGGCCGGGACGGCCGCGGTCCCAGGAGAAGAC
>JAIEQO010000188.1 GCA_019747655.1 Gemmataceae bacterium
GGGGGAGGAAGACACCGATCGGCTCGGGTCTTCCTCCCCCTCCCTTCGTAGGGGAGGGGGCCGGGGGGAGGGGTCTGCTTCCGCAGCACCGCCACCCCGGTCGCGTGTTCCAGCACCTCCATCGACGCCGTGTACCGTGGGTTGACCTCGACCGGGTGCGGGTTGCCGTCCCGCGTCACGAAGTCGGCCCCCCAGACGCCCCGCAGCCCGGCCCGCCCTGCGGCATCCCGACCGAAGTGGGCGAGGTCGGACCGGAGTTCGCGGGACACGGGCGTCGGCCCGATCGTCCCGCAGTAGGCGAATGGGGCGGCGTGCAGCCACGGCTCGCCGGTGAGCTGGTCGGTGACGCCGAGCAGGGTGGTCTCGCCGTCGAGGGTCACGAACTGGGCCGACAGCGACGGCCCGTCGATGTACTCCTGGACGTATCGTTCGGGGCCGGCCACCTCGCCGGGGTCGGCGAACCGGATGCCCAGCCCACCGGCCGACCGCAACGGCTTGGACAACCACCGGCCGGCGGTCGGTACGGGGTCGGTGCCGGCCCGCGTGAGCGGCGACGAGTAGCCGCGCGCCGGCCGCCAGTACCACCCGAACGGGTCGCGGGCCTTCCGCAGCGCGTCGGGGTTGTTGCCCTGCACGAGCCGCCGGCGGGCCAGTTCGGCGACGACCTCGGGGTGGTTTTCGAGCCCGCCGGTGTACAGCACGGGGCCGGGCGGGAACTGCTCGGCGAAGGAGGGCAGGGCGGCCGGATAGTCGGCAAGCGGGCAGCGGACGCACGGGGCGACCAGCCGCAGGTCGCGGTCGGCGAACAGGTCGACGGCCCACGGGGCGTACCCGGCCCGCACGAGCGAGTGGGCCGCCGCCCGGGCCGACGCCCCGACCACGCCGACCCACCCGCCTCGCCCCCCTACTTGGCGAACGGGGCCTTCAAACCCAGCTTCTTCCGCACCCACTGGACCTCGTCGATCATGATCACCCGGAGGACGTCCGAGTAGTCGTCGGTCCACAGCCCCACGTCGTCGACCAGGTCGAGCGGGTGGAACATCTCCCCGTAGGCCCGGTCGGTCAGCTCCCCGAGGGTCAGCTTGGCGTCGGCCCGCTGGACCTCCTTGGCCAGGGCCAGGGCCTCCCGCCCGTGGGCCCGGCGGAACGCCTTCTCGGCCTCCTCCCGCTCCTTCCCGAGCTTCTCCGTCCGGTCGGCGGCCGCGGCCTCGGACAGCTTCTTGTCCTTCAGTTCCTGGAACAGGGCGGCCTGCTTGTCGTCCACCTGCCTCATCCCGGCGAACGCCCCGCCCCACGCCCCGGCGAGGGCGTCGGCCGCCGGGGTCTCGGGCGGGTAGAGGGCCAGCAGCTCGGACAGGGCCTGGTTCTTGGTCCCGAACAGCTTCGCCTGCTCGACCGCCGGGGCGGCCAGGACGCCCAGGTCCTTGGCGTCCCGGGCCAGGACCACCCAGCTCGACGCCGTCTTGCCGGGCCGGCCCTCGTTGTTGTCGTTCCACACCCGGGCCGCCAGACCCAGCTCGTGGGCGATCTTGGCCGCCACCGGCTCCAGCCGGATGTACTTGTTCGAGATGTGCAGGGCCAGCACCCCGCCCGGGGCCAGCCGCTGCATGTACAGCTCGACCGCCTCCCTGGTCAGGAGGTGGACCGGGATCGAGTCCGAGCTGAAGGCGTCGACCATCAGCAGGCCGTACTTCCGGTCCTCGTCCTCGGCCAGCTTGAGCCGGGCGTCGCCCATCCGAAAGTCGACCTTCGCCCCGCGGTTCAGGGCGTCGGTCACGTAGCTGAAGTACGGCGAGTCCTCGCCGACCAGCCGCTTGACCGCCGGGTCGATCTCGTAGAAGGTCAGCCGCTGGCCGGGCAGGGCGTAGGCCGAGGCCGACCCGGTCCCCAGCCCGACCATGGCCACGTCGTCCTTGGCGCGGGCCCCGCCGTCGCGGGTCCGGAGGTGGTAGAACATGGCCCCGACCGGGCCGGTCCGGTGGTAGTAGGTCAGCGGCTCTTGCTTCGGGTCGAAGGCGACCACGCTCCCCTCCAGCAGGGCCGCCTCCAGCGGGGAGGTCGCCCCCACGGACATGAGCACGTCGAACAGGTTGATCCGGTTGCCGACGAACTGGGTCCCGTGCAGGGTCGTCCCGTGGACCAGCGACCGGGCCGGGTAGGTGCTGTCCCGCCGGTCGTTGATTTTGAGGATGCCGAAGAACGTCCGCTCGGTGTGGACCGTGCGGGTGTCGGGGTCTCGGTCCGCGACCTTGAATTCGTGGATGGCCAGGAGGGCGGCGACGCACAGCCCGAACCGGACCGGCCGGTCGACGAAGAAGAAGCAGGCCATCACCGGCAGGGCGTAGCGGAGGATCGCGTCCCAGACGTCCGCCCCCACCCCCTTCCGCTGCCCGCCGACCGTCACCGCCACGTTCTCCGTCAGGAACTTGATCACGTCCCAGTAGGTGTCTAGAGTCCGGACCCAGGTGACCAGGACGTAGAACACCCCGGCGACCAGGAGCGGGATACCGAAGTCCAGGTAGCGGCCCATCCGGGCCTTGTACCGCTCCAGGTCGGTC
The DNA here is from genome assembly GCA_019747655.1 of Gemmataceae bacterium. Classification (GTDB taxonomy): domain Bacteria; phylum Planctomycetota; class Planctomycetia; order Gemmatales; family Gemmataceae; genus Urbifossiella. The sequence continues at coordinate 2,559 of JAIEQO010000188.1, forward strand.
TGGGGGGCGGCCGCGCCGGCCAGCCGGGGGACCAGGAAGCAGGCCATCACGAGGGTGAGCTTGTACTCGTAGGGGCCGGCGAACACGAGCGGGGCGACCAGGGCGTTGAAGATGCCGCCGAGCACCCCGCCGACCGAGATCCACAGGAAGTACCCGGTCAGGTGGGCCGGGCTCGGCCGGTCCAGGGCCAGCTCGTAGTGGCACATCAGGGCGACGGCGAAGAAGGTGGCCATGTGCAGGGACAGGGTCAGCCCTACCTTGCCGCTGGTCACGCTCGACAGGGTGACGAACACCAGCAGCAGGATCATCACCGGGGCGAAGTTCCCGACCACCAGCCGGAACCACGGCGGGACGATCGTGCTGAAGGCGATGATGAAGGTGACCAGGTACAGGGCCAGCGGGACCGCCCAAAGGAGCGGGACCGAGGCGATGTCGGTGGTCATGTAGAACGTCACCCCGAGCATCAGGCTCGACGGGACGAACGCCAGGGCCACCCAGCGGAGGATGCGGAGGGTCGAGGGGGGCGGCTCGGCCACCGGCACGGCCGCGGCCGGCTTACCCGGCCGGGGCAGGTTCTCCCCCTCCGGCGGCACCCCGACCGGGTCGGCCGCCGCCCGCCCGCAGGCCAGGATCAGGAAGATGAGGGCCACGAACCCGGCCGCCCACAGCCACGCCTGGTGGTTCAGGATCATGTTCGGCTCGACGAACAGCGGGTAGCCCAGCAGCGACAGCAGGCTGCCGGCGTTGCTCGCCGCGTACAGGAAGTACGGGTCGCGGGCGGACGGGTGGCCGGTGTACCCGAACCACTTCTGGAGCAAGGGGGCGCTGGTCGAGGAGACGAAGAACGGCACCCCGATGGCCACCGTCAGGAGGGCCATCACGCTCAGGATCGGGTTCCCCTCCCCGGTCGGGGCCAGGGCGTCGGCGATCGGGATCGGGACGTGTTTGCCCCCCACGGCGACGGCCAGCCCCATCGCCGCCACCGGGCCCAGGAGGACGAGCAGGTGGACCACCCACTGCCGCCGGGGGTGGAGCCGGGTGCTGACGAAGTGGGCGTACAGGTAGCCGAGCAGGAGCAGCGCCTGGAAGAACACCATGCAGGCGTTCCACACGGCCGGGCTGCCGCCGAGGAGCGGGAGGATCATCTTCCCGACCATCGGCTGCACCATGAACAGCAGCCCGGCCGACAGGAACAGGGTGACGGCGAACAACAGCGGCACGGCGGCCCCCGCGGCGGAGGAGTGTGTAGTGTTTAGTGTGTAGTGTTTGGGGCCGGCGGGGCGACCCGGGCTCCCGGGAATGACGAATGACCCACCAATGACGAAGGAAGAGCGAACCGGCCTTCCTTCGTCATTGGTGGGTCATTCGTCATTTAATCGAGCCCGGCCCCGAAGTCGTCGTCGTCGAGCACCGGCTTGGGCTTCGGGGCGGCCGGCTTCGGCGCGGGGGTCTCCGCGGGCTTGCTCTCGGCGACCGGCTTTCGCCGGGCCGGGGCCTTCGTCGCGCCGCTGGTGGCCCGCCCCTTCTTCGGCTCGGCGGTCGGCTTAACCTCCTGGCCGGCAGGCTTCTTGGACGGGGCGCGGCCGGCGGGGGCGGCCTTCGGGGCCTTCGGGGCCGTCTTCGGCCCGGCGGCCGGCTTCAGCGCGGCCGCCGGCTTGCCCGGGGCGTAAGACGGGACCTCATCGTCGTCCAGGTCGATGTCCTCAACCAGTGCCCGGCCGAGGGGGCGTTCGTCGTCGGGCCGTTCGGCCGGTCGGCCGGCGGGCTCCGGGGTTCGGGCCGCCGGCCGCTGCGGGGCCGGCTCGGG
>JAIEQO010000026.1 GCA_019747655.1 Gemmataceae bacterium
CCCGAGTCTACCATGCCCCGGTGTTCGCACCCCCCGGGGGCATCGAAGACTCTGCCCCGGCCACCCAGCCTCAAGAACGGCGGCGGGCGGGGGCGAATCCGGAACGGGCGAGGACGGCGTGATGCGGACGGACCAACGGCGGCGGACGGACACCCGGCACGCGGTTCACCGCCCCCCGCCCGACGCGTCACCGGCCCCCGGCATCGCCGTGCTCCCTGAGCCCCGGCTGAAGCGGCTGGCCGACATCGCCCTGGCGGCCGTCCTGCTGGTCCCGGCGGTGCCGCTGGTGCTGGCCGCGTGGGCGCTGGTCCGGCTGACCTCGGCCGGGCCGGGGGTGTACACCCAGGCCCGGGTCGGCCGGGGCGGGCGGGTGTTCACCCTGTACAAGCTCCGCACCATGCTCCACGACTGCGAGAGCCTGACCGGCGCGCGGTGGAGCTTGCCGGGCGACCCCCGCGTCACCCCGGTCGGCCACGTCCTCCGCGACCTCCACTTGGACGAGCTGCCGCAACTGCTGAACGTGCTGAAGGGCGACATGAGCCTGATCGGCCCGCGGCCGGAGCGGCCGGAGATCGTGGCCGACCTGCGGGAGGCGGTCCCCGGGTACGACCGCCGGCTGGCCGTCCGGCCGGGGATCACCGGGTACGCCCAGGTCCACCTGCCGCCGGACACGGACGTCCAGAGCGTCCGCCGGAAGCTGGTGTTCGACCGGTTCTACCTCCGCCACCGGGGGGCCCGGCTCGGGGCGTTCATCGCCCTGGCCACCGGGCTGAAGCTCCTCGGCCTGCGGCGGCTGTATACGCGACGGACGAAAATCATGGAACGCGGATAACGCGGATAAGAGCGCGGAGAAACGCGGATCAGAAGAGGACAGGATTGAAATCAATCTCTGACTTGGTTTGATTCGCGTCCATCCGCGCTCTTATCCGCGTCATCCGCGTTCCGTGTCTTCTCTTGCCTGCGGACGCACTCATGCCGTCGGTCAGCGTGATCGTCCCCGTCCTGAACGAGGCCCGGGCAGTCGGCCCCGCCCTGCGGGCGCTGCTCACCCAGGACTTCCCCCGGGACCGGTTCGAGGTGATCGTGGCCGACGGCGGGTCGGCCGACGAGACCGTCCCGATCGTCCGCCGGCTCCAGGCCGAATTCCCGAACCTCAAGCTCGTCTTCAACCCCGGCCGGCGGTCGAGCGCCGGGCGGAACACCGCCCTGCGGCACGCCCGGATGGACGTGGCCGTGGTCGTGGACGGCCACTGCACCCTGCCGGACGACCAGTACTTGCGGAAGGTGTCGGAGGCGTTCGCCGAGAGCCGGGCCGACAGTCTCGGCCGGCCGCAGCCGCTGGACGCCCCGGACCCCTCGCCGTTCCAGCGGGCGGTCGGGGCGGCCCGGGCGAGCAAGCTCGGCCACAACCCGGACTCGGACATCTTCTCGGCCGAGGCCAAGTTCGTCCCGCCGCAGAGTACGGCCGTGGCCTACACCCGGGCCGTGTTCCACCGGGTCGGGCTGTTCGACGAGCGGTTCGACGCCTGCGAGGATGTCGAGTTCAACCACCGGGTCGAGGCGGCCGGGCTGACGTGCTACTTCACCCCGACGGTGAAGGTCGTCTACCACCCGCGGTCGTCGTTCGGCGGGCTGTTCTACCAGCTTTCCCGGTACGGCATGGGCCGGGCCCGGCTGGCGTTCAAGTCCCCCCGGTCGCTGACCCCGCCGGCCCTGGTGCCGCCCTTGTGGGCCGTGTGGGTGGCGCTCGGGTGGGCGTTCGCCCTCGTCGTCCCGTATGCCGGGTGGGTGTGGCTCGGTAGCCTGGGGCTGTACGCAGCCGTGCTGTGCGGTGCGGCGGTGGCGCTGGGGCGGGGCCAGCCGCGGGGCGTCGGCCGCCGCATCCCGCCGGTGTTCGCGGCCATCCACTTCGGGTTCGCCTGGGGTTTCTTGCGGGAGGTTGCGAGGCAGACGCGGGGGCGTATACTCCGGGCATGACCCCGGGCCTCACCTTCCTCCGGCCGGACGGCTCGGCCGTCGCCCCTGGCGGCCTGTTCGACCAGCCCTTCCTGCTGCTCGTCTTCCTCCGGCACCTGGCCTGAATCCCGTGTAACGCCCACCTCGGCGAGGTGGCCGCCGCCCGCGACCGGTTTGCGGCCCGGGGGTGCTCCGTCGTGGCTGTCTGCCAGGCGCAACCCGAACACCTCGCCGCGTTCCTCTCCCGCAAGCCGTGGGACGTGCCGGTCGTCTCCGACCCGGGCCGGGCCGCGTACCGGGCGTTCGGCCTGGAGCGGACCGGGTGGCTCACCTTCTTCCGCCCGAAGGTGCTGGCCGGCTACCTCCGGGGCCTCGCCCGCGGGTACGGCCTCAAGAAGCCGGTTGAGGGCGAGGATGTCCGCCAGCTCGGCGGCGATTTCATCCTGAGCAGAGGCGGCGCGGTGGTGTACGAGTACCGCTCGGCCGACCCGACCGACCGGCCGGGGGTGGGAGAGTTGTTGGCCGCGATCCCGGAAGTCCCATAGACCCCACCCCCCGGCCCCCTCCCCCACGGGGAGAGGGGGAGGAAGCCCCGAGCCGTCTTGTCCGGTCCCCCCTCTCCCCGTGGGGGAGGGGGTTAGGGGGTGGGGTCCCTTCGCTCCTCGCCCCCCGCCCGAAAACTTCTTGCGTCCGCCCGGCCGGCGAGTTAACCTTACCCGACTCTCCGAAAAACCCGAGGCCCCGATGGACGGCGAAGAGTTCTTCGACCGGCTGTACAGCCACTTCCACGTCCCGTTCCCGTGCCACGCCGTCCTGCTCTCCAACGGCGAGGGGTTCGCCACCGAGCCGGCCGCCGACGGGACCGAGTCGCTCGTCCTGTTGACCGACGACGACCTGGTCGAGCGGCACCTGATCGACTCGCCCGACCCGCGGGCGTTCCCGGTCGCCCTGGCCGAGCCGCCGCTGTTGGCCCGGCTGCTCCGCCGGCTCCCGCCGTCGATCACCCACGTCACCTTCGACCCCCGCCCGGGGTTCCACCGCCGCTACCCGATCGGGGTGATCCGCGAGAGCCTGGCCCCGGCCGTCCGGCCGCGGCGGGCCGGCTGACCGCCCTCCGGCCGCTTGCCGCTGGGAAAGTCGTCCCGGTGTCGTTATCCTGGAGTCCGACCGGCACGTTCCGGTCCGGACCCCGGGGGACGACGATGGACGACGCGGGCGAGCTGCGGCTGTTGCTCCGGGCCCTGGCCGACGGGGCGGTCGACCCGAACCTGCTGGCGGTCGTCGCCGGCGACTGGTCCGGCAACGGCCCGGGGCTGATCCCGTTCCTGGTCGCCCGCGGGGTGCTGCGGCCGGCCGACCTCGGCCGGCTGGCGGCCGGCGGGTCGACCGCCCCCGAGACCTCGGCCGGGGCCGGCACCCGGCTGGCCGGGTCGGCCGAGCGGGACGAGACCGGCACCTTTCAGCCCGGCGAAGTCACCTCGGAACAGGCCCCGCCGGCCGACCACGGACCGCCCCCCGGGGCCCCGGACCTGCCCCCGGACGGCCGCTACCGCATCCTCGGGTTCCACGACCGGGGCGGGCTGGGCGAGGTGTGGCGGGCCGAGGACCGGCTGGTCGGCCGGGTGGTGGCCCTCAAGACCCTCCGCCGGGACCGCCCGTACGGGCCGACCGCCCGGGCCCGGTTCGTCCGCGAGGCCCGGATCACCGGCGGGCTCGAGCACCCGTCCGTCGTCCCCGTCTACGACCTGTCGGCCGACGGCGACCCGTTCTACGTGATGCGGTTCGTGGCCGGCCGGACCCTGGCCGACGCGGTCAAGGCGTACCACGACCGGCGGGCCGCCGGGACGGCCGGGCGGCTCGACCTGGCCGCCCTCCTGGACGCCTTCGTGGGCGTCTGCCGGGCGGTCGCGTTCGCCCACTCGCGGGGCGTCCTGCACCGCGACCTGAAGGGGCAGAACGTCATCCTCGGCGACTTCGGGGAGGTGTTCCTGCTCGACTGGGGGCTGGGCAAGCCGTCCGGCCCCGGGTCGTCGGGCGAGACCCCGCCGGCCGACCCCGCGGGTGCCCAGCCGACGGTCGCCGGGGCGGTGGTCGGGACGCCGGCGTACATGGCCCCCGAGGTGGCCGAGCACGAGCCGGCCAGCCCGGCGTCGGACGTGTACGGGCTCGGGGCGATGCTGTACGCGGTCCTGACCGGGAAGGCCCCGTACTCGGGGTCGACGATCGAGGAGGTGCTGGACCGGGTGAAGCGGACCCCCCCCGCCCCGGTCCGGGAGGTGAACCCGGCCGCCCCGCCGGCCCTGGCCGCGGTCTGCCGGAAGGCGATGGCCCGGGACCCGCACGACCGGTACGCGACGGCCGACGAGCTGGCCACCGACGTCCGCCGGTTCCTGGCCGACGAGCCGGTGGCCGCC
>JAIEQO010000377.1 GCA_019747655.1 Gemmataceae bacterium
ACCGGCGGAGGAGGTGGGGCCGGGCGGGCGGCCGGGGCCGGCTTCCCCGCCGATCCGAAGGCCGCCCGGGTGGGGGTCGGGGGCGTCGGCGGCCGGGCCGGGGGGTCGTCCGGCAGGTCGGGCGGCAGCTCCATCTGCGACTCGGTCTCCAGCCACCGCTTGTACGCCGGGACCACGGCCGTCGGGCCCGGGTCGACCTCGTCCCCGGGGGCCTCGAACCCGGCCAGGGCGACCGACGCGGCCGCCGGGGTCTGGAACCGCTGGGCCGGGTCCTTGGCCAGCATCCGGGTCAGCACCGGCTGGAGCCCGACCGGGGCGTCCGGGGCGAACCGGGCCAGCGGCGGGGGCGGCTCGGTGGCGTGGGCGATGACCTGGGCCATCACCCCCGTCCCGGCGAACGGCGGGCGGCCGGCGACCAGGTGGAACAGCACGCACCCGAGGGCGTACACGTCGGCCCGGGTGTCGGTCGCCCGGGCGTCCCGGGCTTGCTCCGGGGCCATGTAGTCGGGCGTCCCGACCACCGCCCCCTCGACCGTCAGCTCGACCTCCTCCGGCCCCCCGGGGTCGTCGGCCAGCCCCCGGCCGAGCCCGACGTCGAGGACCTTCACCACCCCGGTCCGGGTGGACGGCCCGCCGCCGGGGACGACCATCAGGTTGGCCGGCTTCAGGTCCCGGTGGACCATCCCCCGCTCGTGCAGGTGCTGGAGCCCGGCCAGGGCCTGGCGGACCAGCCGGACCGCCTCCGGGGCCGGCAGCCGCCCCCGCCGGGCCAGCACCGCGTCCAGCCCCTCACCCTCCAGGAACTCCATCACGATGAAGTGCCGGCCGCCGGCCTCCCCGACCTGGAACGCCCTGACCACGTGCGGGTGGTCGAGCCGGACCAGCAGCCGGGCCTCGCGGCGGAACCGGCCGAGCAGCCGGGGGTCGGCGGCCCGGGAGGCGGGGAGGATTTTCAGGGCGACCGTCTGGCCGAGGGCGTGGACGGCCTTGTAGACCCCGCCCATCTGCCCCTTGCCGACTTGCCCGAGGATGGTGTACCCGCCCAGGACGAACCCCTCGGCCCGGCCGCGGCCGAGCAGGGCCGCCTGCCACGCGGTCAGCACCCCCCGGTCGGTCAGGTGCTTGGCGAACAGGTCGGCCCGGTCGTCGGCCCCGCCGGCCTCCCGCCACCCCCGGCGGAGCGGCTCGACCTCCTCGGCCCGGACCAGCCGGCTCCGGGCGAGCAGGGCGGTGTACTCGGCGACGGTGGCGGGCGGGGTGGGCATGGGGCGGTCAGCAGTGGGCGGTGGGCTGGTCTCTGTCGCCCCGAAGGGGCGTCCGGGAATAGCCCGGGGTGACAACCCCGGGACCCGGTTGATCACATTTCGCAGCCCCGAAGGGGCGACCCGAGTCCCGCCACCCGGGGTTGTCACCCCGGGCTATTCCCGGACGCCCCTTCGGGGCGACGCTAGCGCGTCACCTCCCCCGGGCCGCCCGGACCAGCTCGGCCGCGGACGGGTCGTCCCGGGTCAGCTCTTCCAGGGCGGCGAACGCGGCCTCGGCCTCGGGCCCGGTCAGCGCCCGGGCGTGGGCGACGGCCGCGTCCAGCGGCCGGCGGTCGGCCGGGCGGGGCGGCCCCCGCGGCGACCGGTTGAGGGCGGCCAACCCGGCCCCGGAGAGTTCAACCCACCGGGCCTCGGACGGTATCGGCCCGAACGCCGTCGCCACCGCCTGCCACTCCCGCCGGGCCGCCGCCACCTCCCCGAGCCGGGCCAGCTCCAGCCCCCGGCGGTAGCCCCGCTCGGCCTCCGACCGCGGCCCGGCCTTCGCACCGTCGGCCACCGCCCGGGCCAGCTCGTCCTCGTCCGACGACCGGCCGGCCCAGGCCAGCGGCAGGACGACCGCCAGCCCGAGCAGGACCAGCAGCGGGCCGACCACCGCCGGCCGCCGCCACCACCGCCGTCGGGGAACCTCGAACTCGCCCGAGTCCGGCCGGGGGGCGGCCAGCTCGGCCGGCAGCGGGGCCGCCTCGGCCGTGTCCGGCTTCAGCTTGGCCGGCCAGGCGACCGCCTCCCCCTGCCGTTCGAGCTTCCCCCGGATCCGCTCCAGGTCGTCCAGGACGTTCTGGGCGGTGGCCGGCCGGCGGGCCGGGTCCTTGGCCATAAGACCGCAGATGAACTCGTCCAGTTCCGCCGGCAGGTCCGGGACGACCATCCCGGGCCGCTCGGGGAGAGCATAGCACTGCTTGTGGGTCAGTTCGACCAGGGTGGCGGCGGTGAACGGCGGGCGGCCGGTCGCCAGCGTGTAGAGCAGCCCGCCCAGGGAGTAGAAGTCGGCCCGGCGGGTGGGCGGCTTGCCGCCGGCGGTCTCGGGCGGTAGGTACGCGGCCGACCCGAGCGGGGGCGTCGGGCCGAGGGCTGGCGGGACCACCCGGGCCAGCCCGAAGGCCAGGAGCTTGACCGTCCCGTCGGCCGTCCGCATCAGGTGGGCCGGCTTCAGGTCCCGGTGGAGGACGTTCCGGTTGTGCCCGTGCTTCAGGGCCCGGGCGACCTGCACCGCCACCGAGAGGACCTCCGGCCACGGCCGGCGGCCGCCCTGGAGGAGCTTGGCGGCGTCGGTCCCGTCGACCCACTCGGAGGCGATGAACGGCCGGCCGGCGTGGGTGCCGCTGTCGAGGTAGGCGGCGATGTTCGGGTGGTCGAGCCGGCGGAGGGCGAGGAGTTCGGCGGCCAGCTTGGGGGCGAGGCCGGGGTCGTCGAGGAGCTTGACGGCGGCCGGCCTGCCGTCGGCGTAGGACTTGGCCCGGTAGACGACCCCGCCCGGCCCGCGGCCGGCCTCGGCCTCGACGTACCAGTTCCCGACCCGGGCCCCGATCATACCGGTCATGATAGCGGCCGGTGCGGCGGCCCTCACGGGCGTGCCGGTCGTACCCGGCCGCGAAATCCCAGGGGTTTTCGGGGTCTCTCGTGTACCCCCCTCCCCCCACTTTTTTGCACGCCGGCCGGGAACCACTTATTCGCTGGGATTTCCAGATATTTCTCGCCGGAGGGCTCCGGCGGGGCCGCCACGCTCGGTCGGTAATTTCGTCCGAACCCGTGAAGAATTCGGCGGTTGCGTCGGACCCCGACCGATCCCGTATACCGCCACGCTCGGGGCTGGCCCCGCCTGACCACGGTTGGGCGCCGCGGCGGGCGGATTTGAACACCTGTATCCTACCATCCCGCTGGCCGGAGTCGAGGAAAAAATCGGCCCCGGCGGTCAGGCGATCCACAGGTCGCTGCACGCCTGCTCGTAGCTCGCCTCCAGGTCAAGGGGCACGGACCGGTCGGCGTCCAGCCACAGCGGCAGGGTCGGCAGCGGGTCGCCGACGGCCAGCCGGTGCGACCACGCCTCCAGGATCGTCTTCCCGTCCCGCCGGACCCGCCGGCAGGTGGCGGCGTACACGTGCGGGGTCGGCTCCCCGAGCGTCTCGTCGGTCTGGCCGACGAACTCCAGCAGGTCGAGGTACAGGTTGAACCGGCGGACCGTGACCAGGTCGACGATGCTCACGGCCACCCCCTTCTGCATCAGGGCGGCGCACTTGGCGACGAACACGTTCCGGTGCTCCGGCCGGTCCTTGTTGGCCGGGCTGACGATCTCGACCGCGGCCACCAGCGTCCGGCCCCGCTCGGCGTCGTACACCCGGACCTCGTACTCGTCGGCGTCGGGCACCGCGGTCTCGACGGCGACGGCCGGCCGGCCCGGGGCCCACACCGCGGTCGCCACACCGCCGCCGGCGTCGGCCGGCCGGCCGGGCGGCGGGGCGTCGTCCCTCCCCCAGGCCGAGACATCGATCTCGACCTGCGACCCGGAATGCACCCGCGGCTCGGCGACGAACCCGGGCGGGAGTCGCCTCCGGAGTTGCTGGACGATGACCATCGGCCAGCCGCCGTGGAACCCCTCCCACGAGGCTTGGCGGCTGAGCGGCGGGCGGAAGTGGTCGCGGAGCGGCATGAGCGGTCCCCCGTGGCCCGGGCCGGGCGGGGTTATCTTACCGCCTCCCGCGGCGGCGGGGCGGCGGTCGGGGCGGCGGACGCCCGGACGGCCTCGACCTCGGCCCAGAACGCTTCCCACCGCTCGCGGTCCGGGGCCGGCATCCCGGCCCGCCGGGCCGGGTCGCGGACCGAGGCGAAGGCGTCCTCGTTCAGCCCGCTGGCGAGGGTGTTGGCGGCGAGCCGGCGGGTGTTCGGTTCGGCCGAGCCGGCCCACCGGCGGATTTCCCCGAGGTCGGCCGACAGCCACGACAAGGCCTGGTCCTGGAGGACGCCCCACTCGTCCCACCCGACGACCGCCGACGGGTCGTCCCCGGCCGCCGCCCGGGCGGCGGCCCGGGCGGCCCGGCACCGGTGGCCGTGGGCCGTCGC
>JAIEQO010000660.1 GCA_019747655.1 Gemmataceae bacterium
GGCCGGCCGACCGGGTGGGCCGGGGCGGGGGCCGGGGTGTCCCGCCGGGGCGGCCGCGGGCTACCGGAGGTCGTTGAACAGCGAGTCGAGGGTGTCACACTTGGCGGCGTTGCGGGTCAGCTCCAGGGTGGTCATCGCCGCCGGGCCGTGGTACTGGCTGACGAAGTACGCCTCCCAGGTGGTGGCCATGTCCTCGCCCGGGTTCGTCTGGCCGTACCGGTCCTTCCGGGCGAACGTCCACTCGGCCGAGGTCGTGTAGTACCAGCCGTCGTCGACCGTGTCCGAGACCTTCCCGGTCGAGGCGGTGTACCCGGCCATCGGGCCGTTGAACTTCTTCCACCCGCTGACCGCCCGGAACTGGTCGGCGTACCGGTTGGCGTCCGGCTCGTCCCAGTTGTGGCCGAACTCGTGGTAGACGGTCTTTTGGACACGCAGGTCGGTCTTGCTCGGCAGGTCGACGTACACGATCTGGGTGCCGCCGTTCCACGCGCCGACCCCCTTCGGCTTGGTGCCGAGTTCCTTCCCGACCGCCAGGAAGCTCATCTCCCCGCCGCCGGCCGTCTTCAGCAGCTTGGTGTTCCCGACGTGCCGGTGGAGGTTGGCCAGGGCCACGTCCACCCGCTGGACGTCCCAGTTGGTCCAGTACCCCGGGTCGAACGCGAACTTCCCGACCTGGCCCACCAGGGTGACGTCCTTGAGGGCCGGGCTGTCCCGGAACACGATCCGGGCGTCGGCGTCCTTGTCCCAGTCCTGGATCACGTCCTCCTCGTCGCCGGTCGGGGCGGGGATCAGGAACCGGTCGCCCCCGGCCCCGCCGATCAGCGTCTCCCGGCCGTCCCGCATCCCGGCGAACAGCCCGTCGTCCCCGGCCCCGCCGTCGAGCCAGTCGAACCCCCAGCCGCCGTACAGGGTGTCGTTCCCGGCCTGCCCCCACAGGGCGTCGTTCCCGGTGTCGCCGTCCAGCTTGTCGTCCCCGTCCCCGCCGGACAGGCGGTCGTTCCCGGACCCGCCGAAGAGCGCGTCGTTCCCGGTCCCGCCGCGGAGGCCGTCGTCCCCGAGTTCGCCGGACACCTTGTCGTCCCCGTCCCCGCCGTCGAGGAAGTCGTCCCCGTCGCCGCCGCCCAGGATGTCGTTCCCGGCCCCGCCGTAGACGGCGTCGACCCCGGCCCCGCCGAACACCCCGTCGTTCCCGGCCAGGGCGACCAGCACGTCGTACCCGTCGTCCCCGGTCAGGCCGTCGTTCCCGGCCCCGCCGATCAGGTAGTCGTCGCCGCTGCCGCCCCACATGTAGTCGTTCCCGACCCCGGCGGCCAGGGAGTCGCCGCCCTCCAGCCGGTCGTTCCCGGCCCCGCCGTACATCGTGTCGTTCCCGTGGTTGCCGTACAGGGAGTCGGCCCCGTCCTGGCCCTCCAGCCGGTCGTTCCCGTCGCCCCCGCTCATCGTGTCGGCCCCGTCCCCGCCGTCGAGCCGGTCGTTCCCGCCGCCGCCGGACATCCGGTCGTCCCCCGCGCCGCCGAGGAGGGTGTCGTTCCCGAGGAAGCCGAAGACGGTGTCGTTCCCGGCCCCGCCGTCCAGGACGGTGTTCCCGGTCCCGGCGTACAGGTAATCGTTCCCGTCGCCGCCGGCCAGTTGGTCGACCCCGGCATTCCCCCACAGGTAGTCATCCCCGCCGTCGCCGCTGGCCGTGTTGTTCCCGTCCCCGGGGGAGAGGAAGTCGTCCCCGTCGCCGCCGCCCACGTAGTCGTCCCCGTCGCCGCCGTACACTTGGTCGTTCCCGGCGTCGCCGAAGAGCTGGTCGTTGCCGGCCCCGCCCTGGAGGATGTCGACCCCGTCCCCGCCCCAGGCGAAGACGTTGCCCCGGGCGGTCAGGACGGTGATGGCGTCGTTCCCGGCCATCCCGAGGACGAACACGTTCCGGTCCGGGACCTGGCCGGCCGGGAACCGGGAGGTCTGGGCGTTCACCTTGACCTCGAAGTTCTCGACCCCGCCGACGGTCACGGTCCCGACGGTGATGGTGTCGTTGCCGGGGGTGGCGTCGACCTGGAGGCCGGAGCCGATCAGGTAGGCGGCCATCAGGGCCCGGCCCTCCAGCCCCTCGACGGCCGGCCGGAACCGCGGCGCCTTCCGCGGGGCGGGGGCGGTCCGGCGGGTCGTCGGGCGACCCAGGAAGCTGGTCAGCGCGCGGAACATGGGAGGGTCCCTTTCGGGGTCGGGGTTCGGGTTCGCGGGGGCCGGCGGGTGCCGCCCCTTTCCGCCCGTCCGTTCGAGACCCGCCGCCCCGGGGTGACACGGAATCCGGAAAAAGTCCGCTGACCCCTCCCGCCGCGGCCGTGGTATACTCCGGCTCAACTCCCGGGACGCCCGTGATGGCGAGCGACCAAACCGTCTACCTGGAAGGCTGCCTGGCCCGGCTGCGGGCCGGGGACGCGGCCGCCCGGGACGAGCTGGTGGCGGCCGCCGCCGGCCGGCTGACCGACCTGGCCTCGGTCATGCTCCGGGGGTACGGCCGGCTCCGCCGCTGGGAGCAGACCGACGACGTGATGCAGGGGGCCCTGGTCCGGCTGTCCGGGGCCCTCGGCCGGGCGGCCCCGGAGTCGGCCCGGCACTTCCACCGGCTGGCGGTGCAGCTCATCCGCCGGGAGCTGATCGACCTGGCCCGGCGGTACTTCGGGCCGGAGGGGCACGGCCGGCACACCGACAGCGTCCCGCCGCCCGGGGACGGGGGCGACGCGGCCGGCCCGCCCGAGCCCGAGACCGGGTCGCTCGACCCCGGCCGGCTGGCCGCCTGGACCGACTTCCACCGCCAGGCCGAGGCCCTGCCCGACGACGAGCGGGAGGTGTTCGAGCTGGTCTGGTATCAGGGGCTCAAGCAGGTCAACGCGGCGGCCCTGCTCGGGGTGTCGGACCGGACCGTCCTCCGCCGCTGGCAGGCGGCCTGCCTGAAGCTCCACGACGCCCTCCAGGGGATCGTGCCGCGGTAGTCGTGGGTAACGGATCGTTCGCTGGGTGGGCGGAGGTCCGCCAGAAGCGGACCTCGAAGAGACCCCTCCCCCCGGCCCCCTCCCCGCGGGAGGGAGGGGGAGGATGACACACGCTGGTTTTCCTCCCCCTCTCCCCCCGGGGGAGGGGGCCGGGGGGAGGGGTCCGTCTTTTCCTGCCTCAACCCCGGTCCTTGCATTCGGATCGCCCCCGATGTCCGATCGCCCCCCAACGCCCGAGACGACCGCCCCCGGCACGGACCCGGTGAGCGAGCTTCTTTACCGCTGGGACCGGCAGCGGCAGGACGGGGTCGACGTGACCCCCGAGCAGCTCTGCCGGGACGCCCCGGAGCTGCTCGACGAGGTGGCCCGCCGGGTCCGGGCGCTGGAGGCCATGTACGGCATCCCGAACCGGGCGTTGGACACCGCCACCCCCGCCGGGCCGGTGGGCGACGCCCGCCCGCGGGTGCCAGGGTACGAGATCGGCGAGGAGCTGGGCCGGGGCGGGATGGGGGTCGTCTGGAAGGCCCGGGACACCCAACTGAACCGCACCGTCGCCCTCAAGATGCTCCCCGGCGGGGGCGGCCACTCGTCCCAGGCCCGGGCCCGGTTCCAGGTCGAGGCCGAGGCCGCCGCCGGGCTGCACCACCCGCACATCGTCCAGGTGTACGAGGTCGGGGACGCCGGCGGGTGCCCGTACCTGGCCCTGGAGTACGTCGAGGGCGGCACCCTGGCCGAGCGGCTGGCCGCCGGCCCGCTCCCGTTCGGCGAGGCCGCCGAACTCGTCGAGACGGTCGCCCGGGCGGTCGACCACGCCCACCGCCACGGCGTCCTGCACCGGGACCTCAAGCCGGCCAACATTCTGCTGTCGCAGGTCGTCAAGTCGTCAAGTCGTCAGGTCGTCAAGTCGGCCGAGGACACTCTGCCTTCCCGACCTGAAGACTTGCGACCTGATGACTTGACGACGACACCGAAGGTGTCGGACTTCGGCCTGGCCAAGCGGCTGGGCTCCGACGCCGGGGCGACCCGGACCGGGGACGTGCTCGGGACGCCGGCGTACATGGCCCCGGAGCAGGCGGCCGGGCGGACCGCCGAGGTCGGGGTGGCCGGGGACGTGTACGGGCTCGGCGGCATCCTCTATTGCTGCCTGACCGGCCGGCCGCCGTTCGACGCGGCCACCGCCCTCGAAACCCTGTCGCAGGTGGTGAACCGGGAGCCGACCCCGCCGGGGAAGCTCCGCCCCGGGTGCCCGCGGGACCTGGAGGTCATCACGCTCAAGTGCCTCCGGAAGGACCCGGGCAAGCGGTACGCGACGGCCGCCGAGCTGGCCGACGACCTCGGCCGGTGGCGGGCCGGCGAGCCGATCCGGGCCCGTCCGGTCCGGCTGCCGGAGCGGCTGTGGCTGTGGGCCCGGCGGCGGCCCGGGCTGGCGGCCATGACCGC
>JAIEQO010000203.1 GCA_019747655.1 Gemmataceae bacterium
GGCGGCGCAGTCCCCGCCGCCGCACACGTCGCAGCCGGCCGCGCATAGGTCGCAGCAGCCCCCGGCCCGGTTGGCCGCGGCCAGCCCGATCCCGCCGGCCGCCCCGACCCCGGTGGCCACGACCGCCAGGGCCACCACCAGATACCGCTTGAGGAACGCCATCACGTCACCTTCGATGAGTAGGTCCGTCCCGCCCCGCATGCCGGACCACCCGGCGGCCGCAGGCGGGGGGATGATGAAACCAGTTCTTTCAACGACAGCTCGGCGCAACCGGATCACGGCGCGCGACGGCCTGGGGACGAGCGGCGGCCTAACAGGTCAGGCGGGAGAGGACGATGACGAGGTCGGTGGGTGGCAACTCGGCCGCGAACGCGGGCCGGGCGAACGGCCCCGCGGTGACCGGCGGGAGGAGGAACAGCGGGACGGCCGAGGCCGCCGGCTGGGCGGCCAACTCGTCGGCCGCCGGGGCTAGCGGGACGGCCGGCGGTGGGGCAACGGGGGACCCACACTCGCACACCAGGCAGGAACACCCGTCCCCACTCTGCGGCTGCGGCCGACCCACAGGCTGGCAACAGCCTACCCCGTCACAAGGGGCGTGGACCGCACAGCACGGCGGCCGACGTTCCGGCTCGGCGGCCGGGCCCGGACACCGGCACCCCGCGGCGAACGCCGACGCCGACCCGGCCGCGGTCCACACCGCGAGCATCAGGGCCAGCACCGGCCGGGGGGTCGTCATACCGGCAGTCTACCCTTCCCGAGGTCACGCGGTCAACACGGCATGCCGTCAGAACCAGCCGAACACCACCCGCCGGATGTCCAGGGTGATGACGAACACGAACAGGAGCAGGATCAGCGCCAGCCCGGCCCACATGGCGGCCGCGAACAGCCGCTCCGGGACCGGCTTCCCGCGGACCCACTCCAGGAGCAGGAAGACCATGTGCCCGCCGTCCAGGACCGGGATCGGCAGGAAGTTGACCACCGCCAGGTTGACCGAGATCATCCCGAGGAACAGGAGGAACTGCCAGAAGTCCTCGCCGGCGATCTTGTACGCGGTGTTGGCGATCGACAGCGGGCCGCTCAGGGTCCGGACGCTGATCCGCCCCCGGATGTACCCGTACAGGTTCATGTACACTTCTTTGACGAACCGGACGGTCCGGGAGGAGCCCATCGACACCGCCTGCCCGAGGTCGTTCGCCTGCCGGACCCGGGTGTCCGGCTGGAACTGCAACCCCCGGTCGGCCACCGGGCGGTCCCGGTCCTCCCGCCCGCGGACGGTCAGCTCCTCGGTCGTCCCGTCCGCCCGCTTGACCCGCAGGTCCAGCTCGTGCGGCGGCAGGCGCTGGAACTCGGCCTCGGCCGAGGCCCACTGGTGCGGCTTGAGGTCGATCCAGTCGCCGGGCGCCAGCCCCCCGTCCCGGTCCACGGCCTTGTGCCGGACGGCCTCGATCTGGTCCCCCGGCCGCAGCCCGGCCTTCGCGGCCGGGCCGTCCGCGGCCACGTCGTTGACCCGCCCCTCGACCCAGTACGCCAACCCCAGCCCGGGGACCGGGAGCGGGCTGTTCGGCAGGGTGATGAACTCCCGGTCGAACCGGTACGCCGGGTCGTACCCGAGGGTCAGCGGCACCCGCTTGCGGGTGTGGTCGGTGTCCCGGAGGACGACCAGGTCGACCGCCAGCTTACCCCGGTCGGCCTCCGGGTATTCGGCCGCCCACTTTTCCAGGTCGAACGGCAGCGTCACCGGGTCGAGCGGCCGGACCTCGTCCGCCGGCCCGGCCCCCTCCGGCGGCTTGCCGTCGGCCGTGAACCAAGCCCGCCGGCTCAAGGGCGGCGGGCCGACGACCCCGACCTGGACGATCTGGTCCCCCGGGGCGGCCGGGGTGGCGTCCTCGTTCCGGGCGACGATTTTCCCCTGGGCGGGCGAACCGGTCCGGATCGCCACGACCTCCCCCATCCGCATCCGCGCCCCGAGGTCCGGGCGGTACGCCGGCTTGACGGTAATCGCCGTCGGGGCCGCCCCGTCCCCCTGACCCTTCCGGAGGACGTGGACCGTCACGTCCATGTCGGCCAGGAGGACCACCCGCCGGTGGTACTCGTCGTACCCCGGGCCGTCTGCGGGAAGCGGGGTGACGGCCGGGTAAGTTACCGGGTCCGACACGGCCACGACCCGGTCGCCGGGCTCGAACCCCGGGTCGGCGGCCGCCGCCGGGCTCCCCGGCAGCACCGGCCGGGGGCTCTGCCGCTTCCGCCCGTCGAGCAGGGTCAGCCGCGGCTGGGTGGTGATCCCGAGGACCGGGAAGTACGTCCCCTCCGGCCGGACCGGCTCGACGCTCAGCTCCAGGGTCTTGCCGTCCCGGTCGATGACCACCGGGACCTGCTCCCCCTTGCCGGTACTCATCACGATCGGCCGGAGGTCCTTGAACGACGGGTTCTCCCGGCTGCCGATCCTGACCACGTCGTCCCCGGTCTGCAGCCCGCCCTTCCAGGCGGCCCCGCCGGCCTCGACCGCCCCGACCACCGCCGGCTCCTCCCGGACCCCGTGCAGGTAGGCGGCGGCGAAGCAGGCCATGCCGAGGATGATGTTCATGATGACGCCGGCCGAGATGATGAGCATCCGGGCCCCGACGCCCTTGTTCTTGAAGCTCCGGGGGTCGGCGTCGTCGTCGTCCGGGTCGCCCTCGGGGGTGCTCTCCCCGGTCCCCTCGCCGACCATGCTGACGTACCCGCCGAGCGGGATGATCCCGAGCATGTACGTCGTCTCGCCCCACTTGTACGAGCAGAACGGGACGGCCGGGCCGAACCCGATCGAGAACGTCTTGACGTGGACGTCGCACCACTTGGCCGCGAGGAAGTGGCCCAGCTCGTGGATGAAGATGACCAGCCCGAGGCCGATCACCACCTTCACCGTGTCGGGCACGTCCAGGTACAGGTAGACCAGGACGGCGGCGGCCGCGGTCAGGACCAGGGAGACGGCGTTCTCCCGCAGCCAGGCCTTCAGGGCCGACACCTCGGCCCGGCGGTCGGGCTGGCCGGTGGCCGGGTCGACCGGGCCGGGCTCGGCGATGTCGTGCGGGCGGGGGGTCGGGTCGGGGGTCATCGTGGTTCGGTCCAGCGGTCGGCTTCGCGGCGGGCCCACCGGTCGAGGGCGAGCAGCCGGTCCAGGGACGGGCGGGGGTCGAAGTCGTGGGCGTCGAGGACGGCCCGGCAACAGCCGGCGATCCCGAGGAACGGCAGCCGGCCGGCCAGGAACCGCCCGACCGCCACCTCGTTCGCCGCGTTCAGTACGGCCCCACACGTCCCGCCGTTCGCCGCCACCTCGTACCCGAGGTCGAGGGCGCGGAAGGTGGCACGGTCGGGTTGCTCGAACCGGAGGGCCGAGAGGGCCCGCCAGTCGAGCCGCTTGGCCGGCCCGGGGACCCGGTCCGGGTACAGCAGGGCGTACTGGATCGGCAGCCGCATGTCCGGCGGGGAGAGCTGGGCCAGGACCGACCCGTCGGCGAACTCGACGAGCGAGTGGACGACCGACTCCGGGTGGACGATCACCTCGATCCGGTCGGCCGGGAGGCCGAACAGCCACCGGGCCTCGATCACCTCCAGGGCCTTGTTCATCAACGTCGCCGAGTCGACGCTGATCTTCGGCCCCATCTTCCAGGTCGGGTGCCGGAGCGCCTGCTCCGGGGTCGCGTCGGCCAGCTCGGCGGCCGACTTACCGCGGAATGGCCCGCCGCTCCCGGTCAGGACGACCCGGCACACGTCGGCCGGCGTGTACCCGGCGAGGACCTGGAAGACGGCCGAGTGCTCGCTATCGACGGGCAATAGCTTGGCCCCACGCCTGGCGGCCAGGTCGGTGACGAGCGGCCCGGCGACGACGAGTGTTTCCTTGTTCGCCAGGGCGACGGCCTTCCCCGCCTCCAGGGCCGCCCAGGTGCCGTGCAGCCCGGCCGCCCCGACCACCGCCGACACCACCACGTCGGCGTCCGGGTCCGCCGCCACCCGGGCGACGGCGTCGTCCCCGTGCAGGAGTTCGGTCTCGGACGGGAAGGCCGATCGGTCGGCAGCCCGGAAGGCGTCGGGGTCGGACAGGACCGCGTACCGCGGGCGGAACTCCCGGCACTGACCAGCGAGCCGGTCCCAGTTGGCGCCGGCGGCCAGCCCGAGGACGGCCAGCCGGTCGGGGAGGTGGCGGACGACATCCAGGGTGTTCGTCCCGATCGACCCGGTCGACCCGAGCACGACGACCCGCTTCGGTCGTCCCGGCGTTCGGGGTTGGGCGTCGGTCACTCGGCACCGGGTACGCGGACGCGGGCGGCGTACCGGGCATTCTACGGACGCCGGGAACGGCGTCGCAAGGCGGAGTGGGGGCGGTGGCCGGGCGAACCCCGAGCGTGAGCGAGGGGGTGGGCCCACCCCCTCGCTCACGCTCGGGGTT
>JAIEQO010000880.1 GCA_019747655.1 Gemmataceae bacterium
CGTTGATCTCGGCGAAGCTGAAGTACTTCCGGTAGACGAACGGCTCGACGGCGGCCAGGAACTCCCGGCCCAACTCCCCGTCGCCGGCGACGGGCCGGAGCTTGATGAGGGCCTGCCGCTCCCACGTCCGGCCGCGGGTGTCGTAGTAGCTCAGGGTGCCGGCCAGCGACCGGGCCAGCGGCCCCCGCCCGCCGTCGGGTCGGAGCCGCAGGTCGACCCGGTAGGCCGCCCCGCGGTCGGTCGGGGCGGACAGCAGCCGGACCACCTCCTGCACCACCCGGGCGAAGAACTCGTCGTTGCCGCCCGCCGACCGCCGGCCGGCCGTCCCCCCGTCGTGGTCGTACACGGCCATCAGGTCGATGTCGCTGCTGTAATTCAGCTCGTCCCCGCCGAGCTTGCCGAAGGCGAACACCGCGACCTTCGCGGGCTGGCCGTCCGGGGCGGTCGGCGTGCCGAACCGGTTGCCGACGGCCCGCAGGGCGTGCCGCAGGGCCACCTCGACGGAGGCGTCCGCCAGCCGGGCGAGTTCCCGCGTCACCTCTTCGAGCGGCCGGTCGCGGAGGATGTCGTTGGCCCCGATGCGGAGGGTGTGCCGGGCCCGGAACCGGCGGAACGCCCGGAGGACGGCCCCGTCGTCGGTGGCGGCGTCGGCCTCGGCCGCCAGTTGGGCGGTCAGCTCGGCGGTGGTGGGGTTCCGCCGGGGCGGGGTGCGGACGGATTCGAGGAAGGCCGGGTCGAGGGCCAGGGTGTCGGCGAAGAACTGGGAGGCGGCGAGGAGATGCAGGGCGGCTTCGAGCCCGCGGCCGCGGTGGTCGAGCAGCGCCGGCAGGTGGCCGCGGGCGGCCGGCTGGGCGAAGAGCCGTTCGAGGTTGTTGAGGGCCATGTCCGGGTCGGCGACCCGGGGGAGCAACCGGCCGAGGACGGGCAGCAACTCGGCGGCCGGCGGCCCGAGGTGCTGGGCGAGGGCGGCGAGGTTCCGCCGCCCGCGGTCCGGGTCGCGGACGACCTTCAACACAGCATCTTCGACGGCCGGCATGGGGTCATTTTACCGGGCCGACCAGCGGCGGGTCACTTCCGGTCGGTCGAGCTGAGCCGGCCGAGGGCCGCTTTCGCCTCCTCGGTCAGCACCGCCCCGGCCGCCCCGCCGGCCCACCCCGTCAGCAGCGCCCGGGTATCCGCGGTGTCCAGCAGTTCGGCCGCCTGGACCATCCGGCCCGCTCGGACCTCGTCCGGGGTCAACCGGCTAGTGGCGGCCGACCGTAGGGCGGCGTCGAGCCGCCGCCGCACCTCGGGGTTGTCGGCCGTCCGGAGGGCGTCCCGCAGGGCCGGCTCGGCCGCCCGGGCCCGGGCCGCCAGCCCCTTGCTGGCCGCCTCCCGGGTGGCGAAGTCGTCGCTCCCGAGGTCGGCGATCCACCCGCTCACCCGGCCGGCCAGCCCCGGGTCGGGCGGTGCCGGCGGGAGCTTCTGCCGGACCAACTCCCGGCCGCCGGCCGAGGCCATCAGGGCGAGCGCCGCCGGCACCCCGGCCTTCGCCGACCGGCTGGCGGACGCCCAGAGGTCGGCCGGCGGCGGCTTCGGCCCGCGGACCGGGGCGGCCACCTCCCACCGGTACCCGACCCCCGGTCCGGCGGCCGTGACCACCGCCCGTCCGTCCGGGGTGAAGGCCGCGTCGCACTGCCACGGGTCGGTCCGGACCGGGAAGGTGCGGACGAGGTCGCCGGTCGCCACCTCCCACAGGGCCGGGGGGCGGGTGGTCAGCACCCACCGTCCGTCCGGGGACAGGGAGGCCGGGCCGACCCAGTTCTCGTCGGCCCGGGTCCCGTCCCGGTCCTTGACCCAGTCGGGGTCTGGGTTCGGGCGGCCGCCGCGGAACCGGCTCCGGACCCGCCCGGTCGCCGCGTCCACGACCGTCACCCAGTCGCCCGGGGCGGTGACGACCAGCGACCGGCCGGCGGCCGCCCAGGCCGGGTACAGGTGGTATTGCCGGTGTTCCCGCTCGACCGGCGGCCGCCCGACCCCCGGCAGTCGTCGCTCCTCCCGGCCGGTCGCCGCGTCCAGGATCGCCACGTCCGGCCCGTCCCCGACCGCGACGTGCCGCCCGTCCGGGCTGACCGCGGCCCCGCCCCGGTCGGCCGGGGCCGCCCACCCGAGCCGCCCGGTGGCCACGTCCCACACCCCGAGCGGCCGGTACAGCCGCTTGGTCACCACCCGCCCGTCGGCCGCGAACCCGAGTGGGGCGACGAAATACGGGTTGTCCGGGACGAACCCGGCCGTCCCCTCGTCCCCGCCGTCGGCCACCCGCAGGACCCGGACGAACGTGCGGGCCGACTTCCCGTCCTTGGCGACGTGCGACTCGCCGACCGCCAGGTGCCGGCCGTCCGGGCTGAACACCGGGCCCGGCCACGACCCGCCGGGGGCCGGCCCGCGGAGCCGGCGGACCACCCGCCCGGTCTGGGCGTCGCACAGGTCGAGTTGCCCGCCCCCGTCGGTCACCGCCACCGTCGTCCCGCCCGGGGCCACGGCGAGCCCGAGCCGGCCGCTATACCGGCCCGGGACCGGGACCTCGGCCCCGGTCGCCCGGTCCCAGACCCGCACCCAGCCGTTCCCGCACGGGGTCAGGAGCGTCCGGCCGTCGGGCAGGGCCGACAGCCCGCCCGGCCGGGGCCACCCGCCGTGCCGCTCGTCGTTCATCTCCCCGCCCGGGGAGGACGGCCGGGGCCAGTCCGTCACCCGGAGGGCCGGCAGCTCCCGCAGGGTCGCCGCGTCCCACCGGGCGATGTCGGCCGACGCCAGCCGGACCCACAGCTCCTTCCCGTCGGGCGTGAACCCCACGTCCGGTCCGCAGAACCCGCTGTCGAAGCTGTCCGCCGTCCCGCTAATCGAGAACTGAACCGGCCGGGTCTTGTCCGGGTAGGCCGCCCCGGGGAGCCGGAGGACGGCCCGGGCCTTCCCGGTCCCGGGGTCGATCACCCGGACCTCGTCCCGGTCGGCCGGGACCACCGCGACCGTCTTCCCGTCCGGGGCGAACGCGACCCCGTCGTGCAGGCTGTCGCCCCGGGCCGTCACCCCGAGCCGGACGGTGTCCTTGCCGGTCGCCGCGTCGCCCAGGACGACCTCGCCCGGCTCGACCACCCCGACCGGCGGTCCGCCCGGGGTCTGCTCCGGCCGGTCGAGCCGGGCGAAGGTCTTGCCGTCGGGGGACAGGTGGACGACACCCCGGACCGGGACCGACCGGGTCGGCAGCCGGGTGGCCGGGTCGAGGACCACCAGCCGGCGGTCGTTGGCCGTGGCGTACAGCCCGTCCGGGGTGAACGCCGCCAGCGGGAACAGCGCCCCGAACCCGCCACCGCCGAGGGCCGTCTGGCCGGTCCGGGCGGCCCCGGTGGCGAGGTCGTAGAACTGGACCCGCTCGCCGCTTTGGTTGTAGGCCAGCCACCGGCCGTCGGGGGAGAACGCGAACGGCCGCGGGTTGATGACCAGGGTCCCGCCCCCGGTCGGCCACTCGTGGACCACCTCCCAGGCCGGGACCGCGTAGACGCGGACGGCCGCCGTCCCGGCGACGGCCAGGAGCTTGCCGTCGGTCGATAGGGCGGCCGCGGAGATGGTGAACGGGACCCGGTAGCGGAGGCTGCCGAACCGGGCCGACGCGCCCGGCGGGAGGGGCTCCCGGTCCGGGAGATCGTGGGCCGGGAGGCCCGCGGCGAGGAGGCACACGACGAGGGGGAGGGGCATGGGGGCCTCCGGCCGGGGCGACCCCGTCGATCCTACCCGCGGCGGTTGCCGGGCGGAAGTCCCCGGGATCGACCGTACCGGGCCGTCCGTCATTTCCGGTCGAGCCGGGCCAGAGCCGCCTTCGCCTCGTCGGTCAGGACCGCCCCGGCCGCCCCGCCGGCCCACGCGGTCAGCAGCTCGCGGGCCTCCGGGGTGGCGGCGAACTCGGCCGCCTGGACCAGCCGGAAGACCCGCCGGTCGGCCGGGGGCGGGCCGGCCGCAGCCGCCGACAGGAGGGGGACGAGCCGCCGCCGGGCCTCGGGCTTGCCGGCCTTCCGGAACGCTTCGTGTAAGGCCGGCCCGAACCGCCAGGCCACGGCCGCCAGCTCCCCGCCCGCCGCCTCCCGGGTGGCGAAGTCGTCGGCCCCGAGGTCGGCGACCCAGCCCTTCACCCGGTCGGGCAACCCCGGGTCGGGCGGGGCCGGCGGCAACTTGTCCCGCAGGAACGCCCGCCCCTCGGCCGACCCGACCAGGGCGAACGCGGCCCACGGCTCCGGCCCGTCGGCGGCCCGGTCCCACAACGTCACCGTCGGACCGGCCGCCGCCCCGACGAACGCCCGGGCCAGGTCGATCCGCTCGGCGTACCCGTCGTAGGCGGCGATGACCGACCGCCCGTCCGGGGCGAACACCGCCGCGCTCGGGCCGGAGCCGGAGCCGGC
>JAIEQO010000148.1 GCA_019747655.1 Gemmataceae bacterium
AGTTTTGACAGGATAACAGGATGAAGCAGGATTAAGAATTTATATCTTGAATCCTGCTTCATCCTGTTATCCTGTCAAAACTCTTACTCCGACCCGGCCCCTCACCCCGCACGGTGAACCATGCTCGCCCTCGTCGTGCTGCTGGCCAACGTCGAACCGGCCCCGCCGCCCCGGGCGGTCGGCGAGCCGGTCGCCCTCGCCACCCCGACGGGCACCCTCCACGCGACGCTCGACCTGCCGCCCGGGGCCGGGCCGTGGCCGGTCGTCGTGTTGCACGCCGGGTCCGGCCCGACCGACCGGGACGGGAACCAGCTCGGGATGCGGAACGACTCGCTCAAGATGCTCGGCCGGGCGCTGGCCGCCCGCGGGGTGGCCGTCCTGCGGGTCGACAAGCGGGGCGTCGGTAGGAGCGTGCGGGCTCTGGCCCGGGAGCAGGACATCCGGCTCGACACCTACGCGGCCGACCTGGCCGGGTGGGCCCGGCTGCTCCGGGCCGACGGCCGGTTCACCAAGGTCGGGCTGGTCGGCCACAGCGAGGGGGCGTTGATCGCGCTCCTGGCGGCCGCCGAGGCGAAGCCGGACGCGATCGTCTCCCTGTGCGGCCCGGGCCGGCGACTCGGCGATGTCCTCCGGGAGCAGTTGGCCAACGCCCCCCGGGCCCAGCTCCCGCCCGACCTGCACGACGCCAGCCGGATGATCCTGTCCGAGCTGGAGTCCGGGGCCGAGGTGAAGGAGCCGCCGTTCCTGCTGGCCTCGCTGTTCCGGCCGTCGGTCCAGCCGTACCTGATCTCGGCCCTGCGGCCCGACCCGGCGGCCCTGGCGAAGGCGTACCCCGGGCCGCTCCTGGCCGTCACCGGGACGACCGACATCCAGGTGGCGACGGCCGACGGCGAGCGGCTGGCGGCCGCCCGGCCGGGCGGCCGGCACGTTTCGGTTGCGGGGATGAACCATGTCCTGAAGGCCGTTCCCACCACCGACCGGGCGGCCCAGATGCGGATGTACGGCGACCCGTCGGCCCCACTCCACCCGGAGCTGGTGGGGGCGGTGGCCGGGTTCTTGCGGGACGCCCTCGGGGCGAAGTGACCGGCCGGGGGCTGCGATGGCGAAGGACGCGAAGGCATTCCTGCTCCGGATCGACCCGGCCGTCCTGGCCGCGGTCCGGAAGTGGGCCGAGGACGACCTCCGGAGCCTGAACGGGCAGATCGAGTACCTCCTCCGGCAGGCGGTGGCCCGGCGGGGGGTGAAGCTGCCCGACCCGGCGGACGCCGGGGAGACTGACGCGGACGGCCCGGCCCCGGGCGGGTAGAATCGGCCGGCCGACGGAGGGCCGGGGATGAGCCTCACGTTGATGACCCGTGACGACGCCACCATCCACGTCCCGGCCGAGGTGCTCCACGACCTCGGCCGGTTCCGGGAGTGGGCCGGCAGCCCGGACGTGCCGGAAAAGGCCCGGACGGACTTCTACAAGAGCCGGGTGTGGATCGACCTGAGCCGGCAGCAACTCTTCACCCACGTTTCGGTCAAGGGCGAGTTCGCCGGCGTACTGAGCCGGCTAGGTCCTGTCTGACAAGCCCCGTTTCCCCGCGTTTTCCAAGGCATTTTCGGGGCTTGTCAGACAGGACCTAGTCGAGCGAACCGGCGGCCGCGGCTACTACTGGATGAGCGGGGTGCTGGTGACGAACCCGGCGGCCGACCTGTCGGGCAACCCGGACGGGGTGTTCGCCTCTCACGACGCACTCGCATCCGGCCGCATGCGACTGGTGCCGGCCCCCGGCGGCGGGTTCAACGAGTTGGAGGGGACCGCCGACATGGTGCTGGAGGTGGTGAACGACAGCTTCGTGCGGCGCGACACGGAGGTCCTCCGGGAGGCGTACTGGGAGGCGGGCATCCCGGAGTATTGGTTGGTCGACGCCCGCGGGGAGGAGGTCGAGTTCGACATCCTGAAGCACGGCCCGGGCGGGTACAAGGCGGCCCGGAAGGCCGGCGGGTGGGTCAAGTCGGTCGTGTTCGGCAAGTCGTTCAAGCTGACCCGGGGGACCGACCCGAACGGCAACCCGGAGTTCACCCTCGAAGTCAAGTGACCCCGCCGAACCGGGCGGCGAACGGGCCGAGGAAGTAGCGATCGGCGGACGAGTCCAGCACCGCGAACGCGACCACGCCGAATACGCCCGTGAACCGCGTCACCAGGGCCTCGCGGAACAGGCCGGCCACCACCTCCGGGTCGTTCTTGAACACCCCGCAGCCCCACGCCCCCAGCACGACGGCGTCGTGCCCGTGCCCGGCGGCGATCGCCAACACCTTCTCCACCCGCTCCCGCATCTCGCCGGCGACCGAGTCCCGCTCGTCGGCCCGCACCGCCCCAGCGTTGACCGCCGGGGCAGTGATGAAGCTCACCGGGTAAGGTTCGTCCAGCAGCCCGCCGGCGTCGTCCCGGAACACCGGCACGTCGGGCGAGTAGATGGCGTAGTTGGTGTATATCCCGCCGGGCAGTGGGGCGTGGTGACGGTACATGTCGTGGTTGTTCAGGCAGGCGTACAGCCCGCCCGCCCGGCAGAGCGACTCCTCTTGCGCCCGGGCCCCGCTCCGGAACCCGCCGCCCGGGTGCCGGGCCGAGGCGAAGTTCAGGGCCACGACCCAATGCCCGGCCCCGTGCAGCCGGCGGGCGGCCGCCAGGGTGGTCTCGTTGCCGACCTCGAACCGGGTTTCCCGACCGGCCGGGACGACCTTCGGGAGCGGGGCGTCGGGCGGGTACGCGACGGTCCCTTCCACGGCCGCGCGGAGGGCGTCGGCGATGTCCACGACCTGTCCGCCCGGGGTCGTGTACCGCCCGGCGTGGAGGGTGTCGACCGTTTCCCGGGCGATCCGGGCGGCCTCGGAGCGTGACAGGGACATGGGCGGCTCTCATGCGGGTCGCCCGACGGACACGGCCGGCCGCCGGCGGGTTCACGCCGCCTGACGGGCCGGCTCCTCGTCCGGCCAGTCCTCGAACCGCATCGGCAGCACCCGGCTGACCCCCCCGTCGGCCATCGTCACCCCCCACAGCCGGTCGGCCGCGGCCATCGTCCGCTTCCGGTGGGTGACGACGATGAACTGGCTGCGGTCCAGGAACTCCCGCAGCACCCCCGCCAGTCGGGCGGTGTTCGCCTCGTCCAGGGCCGCGTCCACCTCGTCCAGGATGCAGAACGGCGACGGCTTGGCCCGGAAGATGGCCAGCAAGAGGGCCACCGCGGTCAGCGTCTTCTCCCCGCCCGAGAGCAGCGACAGCGACCGCAGCTCCTTCCCCGGCGGGCGGGCGGTGACATCGACCCCGCCCTCAAGGATGTCCGCGCCGTCCTCCAGGACGATGTCCGCCTGCCCGCCGCCGAACAGCTTGCGGAACAGCTCCTGGAAGTAGCCGCGGACGGCCTCCAGCGTCTCCCCGAACAGCTTCCGGCTCTCGGCGTTGATCGCGTCGATCACCTCCTGCAACGACTTCCGGGCGGCCGCCAGGTCGTCGTGCTGGGCCTTCAGCCCGCCGTGCTCGGCCTCCACCCGGGCCAGCTCGTCCAGGGCTTCGAGGTTCACGTTCCCCAGCCGGGCCACCTTCTTCTTCAGGTCGTCGACCTCGGCTTCCGTTTCGAGTTTCGAGTTTGAAGTCTCAAGTCGGGGGCCGGCTCCCTCGGCCCCATCGGGGTGGGCGTCCGGACTCGAAACTTCAAACTCGAAACTCGAAACTGAAATGCCGTAGTCCTCCCGCACCCGCCCGGCCACGGCGTCCCGGCGGGCGGTCAGCTCCCGCGCCGCCAGCTCCCGGGCGTGGGCCGCCGCCTGCCGCTCCTGCCACCCGGCCCGTAGCTTGTCGAGATCGTCCCGGGCCACCTCCCGGGCCGCGCGGGCCGCTGCCGCCTCCTGCGTGAGCGCGGCCGCCCGCCGCTCCCGGGCCTCCTTCTCCCGGTACGCCTCGGCCAGCCCGGCCGTCGCCCGGAGCACCGCCAGGTCGGCGTCCCGCTGCCGGCCGCGGGCGTTGCGGGCGGTCGACCCGGCGTCGATCGCCTCGATCTTCCGCCGCTTCAGGTCACCGGCCAGTTGGGCCGCCCGGTCCTTCGCCCGGTCGCGGTCGGCGACCGCCCGGCTCACCGCCACCTGGGCGGCGGTATGGGCCTGCTGGCAGCGGTCGCGGTCGACCTCGGCGGCCGCCAGCGCGGCCTTCAGCCCGTCCAGCCGGGCCCCCAACTCCTCGGCCGCCCGGTCGGCGTCGTCGGCCTCGGTCTTCGCGTCCAGCCACCCGGCCTCGCCCTGCCGAACTTCCCGTTCGAGCCCGGCCGTCTCGGCCCGCAACAGGTCCAACAACTCGTCCTGTTGCTCGACCTGCTGCCGCTGCCGGGCCAGGGCCTGCTGGAGGTCGCCGGCCTCATCGGACAGAAGCTCGATCTCGGACTCGGCCGCCCCGAC
>JAIEQO010000810.1 GCA_019747655.1 Gemmataceae bacterium
CGGGGCGGGCTGGCCGGGCTTGGCCGGGCCGGCGCCGTTGGCCCCGGCGGCCGGCTTCGGCTGCCCGGCGGGAGGCGTCGGCTTCTTCGGGTCGTTCGGGGCGGTGGCCATCGTGCTGCCTCGTGTGCGGGTTGGGGGCCGGTGAGCGTCGGGCCGTCAGGCCGGCGGTGCCGGGACCGGCGGGCTCACGCCGCGCCGCTCACCGGGCGAAGGCTACCGGCGGCGGTTCTTCGGCCGGTCGTCGTCGTCGTCCTCCTCCTCCTCGTCGTCGTCGTCGTCCTCCTCCTCGTCGTCGTCCCCGCCCCCCTCGTCCTCGTCGTCCATCAGCCCCTTCTCGGCCTGGGCGATCTTGGCCGCCAGCTCGGCCGGCCGGCTCGACCGCAGGAGCACCTCCTCCTTCTCGCAGATGTCCTCCCGCCACAGCCGGAACAAGGACTCGTCCAGGAGGAACATGCCGTGCTTGCGGCCGGTCTGGATCGACGAGTCGATCCGGTAGACCTTGTTCTCCCGGACCAGGTTCCGGATGGCGGGGGTGACGACCATCATCTCGTAGGCGGCCACCAGCCCCTCCGGCTTGCGGGGCAACAGGGCCTGCGACAGCACCCCGATCAGCGACCCGGCGAGCTGGGTGCGGATCTGGTCCTGCTCGTTCTCCGGGAAGACGGTCACCACCCGGTCGATGGTGGAGGACGCCCCGGACGTGTGCAGGGTGCCGAACACCAGGTGCCCGGTCTCGGCCGCCTCGAGGGCGGCCCGGATGGTCTCCAGGTCCCGCATTTCGCCGACCAGGATGATGTCCGGGTCCATCCGCAGGGCCCGCCGGATGCCCTCCTTGAACTCCGGCACGTCGATCCCGATCTCCCGCTGGTTGACCGTGCACTTCTTGTGCTTGTGGTAGTACTCGATCGGGTCTTCCAGGGTGATGACGTGCCGGTCGTAGTTGTCGTTGAGGAAGTTGATCATCGAGGCCAGCGAGGTCGTCTTCCCGGACCCGGTCGGGCCGGTCACGAGCAACAGCCCGCGGGGCCGGGTGATGAGCTGCCGGATGGCCTCCGGGGTCCGCAACTGCTCGAACGTCAGGAACTGGCTCGGGATGCGGCGCATCACCATCCCGATGGTGCCCTTCTGCTTGAACACCGCCACCCGGAACCGGACCCCGTCGGTGTACTCGATGGCGAAGTCCGCCCCGCCCTTCTGCTGCAACTCCTGCTGGCACCGGTCCGGCGTGATCGACTTCATCAGCCCGGTGGTGTCGTCGCTGTCCAGGACCTTGGCGTCGAGCTTCCGCATCCGCCCGTGGTGGCGGACGACGGGCGGCTGTCCGACGCTGATGTGGATGTCGCTGGCCTTGATCTGGATGACCGTCGCCAGCAACTTCTCCATCGAGACCGAGGCCACGGTGATTCCCCCGCCACGACGGGCGTGTGCGGCACGGCGACGGCGGGCGGCCGTGAGCGGAACGGGTCGGCCGCGGGTATCGGTCGGCGGGGCGGGCGGCGGCCGGTCCGGGGGTGGGACGGGAGTCCGGGCGGGGTGCGGGAAACATTCCCCGGCCGCCCGGCGTATACCCCGTGTGAACCGGCCGGGCTCGGTCCCCGGCTGACCAATCTACGCGGCAAGCCGCCGCCGTGCCAAAACTGAGGGGGTCATACCCCCGCTCGGGGTGGCGCGGCCGTGCGCCGAGGTAAGGTCGGCGTCCTGCCGACCGGTAGTTTGGGCGAGTGGGCGGCGTGAGCCCCCTGATTGGTTTATTAACCAGAGGGGCTTACGCCCCCCACTCACCCGGTCGCTTACACGTCCGTGGTGACCAACTCGGCGTGGCAGGTGCTGAGCACCTCGTCGAGCGTCGTCGTGCCCCTAAGCACTTTCATAATCCCGTCTTCGAGCAGCGTCCGCATGCTCGTGGCCCGGGCCTTGCGGCGGATTTCCTGCGTCGGGGCCTGGGCGAACGTCAGTTCGCGGATCACCGAGGTCATCCGCATCATCTCGAAGATGCCCTGCCGGCCACGGAAGCCCGTACCGCGGCAGTGGTTGCAACCACGTCCCTTCATCGGCGTGGCCTTGGCGATTTGCTCCGGCTGGATGCCGGCTTGCCGTAACTCCTGTTGCGGCGGGGTGAACGGCTCTTTGCACTTCACACAGTTAATCCGGACCAGCCGCTGGGCCATGATGGCGATCACGGAGCTGGCGATGAGGAACGGCTGGACCCCGATGTCCGCCAGCCGGGTGATCGCGCTGGGCGCATCGTTCGTGTGTAGCGTCGAGAAAACCAAGTGTCCGGTCAAGGAGGCCTGCACGGCGATTTCCGCGGTTTCCTTGTCGCGGATTTCGCCGACCAGGATAATGTTGGGCGCCTGCCGGAGCATGGCCCGGATGATCCGGGCGAAGTTCAGCCCGATGCCGTGCTTGACCTCGACCTGGTTGATCCCGGGCAGGTAGTACTCGACCGGGTCCTCGGCCGTGATAATCTTCCGGTCCGGCCGGTTCAGCTCGTTGAGCGCCGAGTACAGGGTCGTCGTCTTCCCGGAGCCGGTCGGGCCGGTGACCAGGAAAATCCCGTTCGGCCGTTTGATGATGTTCTGGAAGCGGATGTAGTCGTCTTCGGCGAACCCGAGGTCGCGGATGTTGACCTGGATGTTCCCCCGGTCGAGGATGCGCATGACGGCCGACTGGCCGTGGACCGACGGGAGGAGGCTCACCCGAAGGTCGAAGTGTTTCCCGCCGACCGACATCTTGATCCGCCCGTCCTGGGGCCGCCGCTTCTCGCTGATGTCGATGCTCCCCATGATTTTGAAACGGGAAAGCAAGGGTGCCAGCAACCGGCGGGCGATCTTGTCCCGGTCGACCAGCACCCCGTCGATCCGGTAGCGGACCCGGACCCGGTCGGCGAACGGCTCGATGTGGATGTCCGACGCCCGGAGGTTGATCGCCTCCGCGATGATCAGGTTGCACAGCTTGACCACCGGGGCGTCCGACTCCTCGGCCGAGGCCAGGTTGCTGACCGACTCGGTCTGGGTGAACTCGATGGCCGTGTCGGTGAACTCGACGAGCATCGAGTCCACGGACTCCGTTTCGGTCTGGCCGTAGTTCCGGTTGATGGCTTCCTGAATCTGCTCCTGGAGGGCCAGGACCGGGACCACGTCCTTGTTCAGGATGAACTGGAGCTTCTGGACGGTGTCGTAGTTGGCCGGGTCGGCGGTGATGATCTTGAGGACGTTCCCTTCCAGGGAGAGCGGCAGGACGACGTTCTCGCGGGCCACCGACTCGGGCACCAGCTCGATGACCGACTTGGGGATTTCCAGGTCGGTCAGGTCGATGAACTGGACCCCGTGGTGCTCGGCGATGGCCGTCATCACCTCGTTGGCCGAGAGGTACTGGAGCTTGACCAGGGCGTCCTGGAGCTTGATGCCGCCGGCGCTGGCGGTGCTCTCGGCCTCGGCCAACTGGTCCGGGCCGATCAGCTTGCGGCGGAGGAGGACGTCGGTGAAGTCGCCGCGGGCTTTGGCCATGACGGTGCTCCTGCGGAATCGGGTTCGGTCGGGGTCCGGGCGGGCCGCGGGGCGTCGGGGCCGGGATCAGGCCAGAGTACGTGTGGGGAAAACCGACAGCCGGGAATGATGATGAAAACCGTGTGAATTCAGTTTGGCAGCGAAGTTGGTAAGGTGCAAGAGAAAAGCCGAAGAAGCCGACAGAAGGGGCACTTCAGGGCGGGCCGGGGGCGCGATCCCGAAAATCCTGTCGAGCCGGGCCGCCGCCGGGCGTCATGCGGGTGGGGGCCGGCCGCGGGTGGCCGGCCCCACCAACCCGGGAGACGGAGCGACCGATGAAGTACACGATCCTGATCTACGAAACCCCGTCCGAGTTCGCGGCCCGGACCGACCCGGCCGCCCAGGCCGGGTACTGGGGGGCGTACACGGCCTACGGGAAGGCCCTGGCCGACGCCGGGGTGATGGTCGGCGGGGCCGGGCTGCTGCCGCCGCACGCCGGGACGACGCTCCGGGTGCGGGACGGGCGGCGACACGTCCAGGACGGGCCGTTCGCCGACACGAAGGAGCAGCTCGGCGGCTACTACGTGATCGACGTGCCGGACCTGGACAAGGCGCTGGAGTGGGCCGCCCGGTGCCCGGGGGCGGCGGCCGGCGGGGTCGAGGTCCGCCCGCACCTGACGATGGGGTGAGACAGCCCGGCGAACCCCGAGCGTGAGCGAGGGGGTGGGACCCCACCCCCTCGCTCACGCTCGGGGTTCGCCCGCGCATCCGCTCGCCAGAGGGTTGCATGGACGCCCGCGCCGCCGCCGAGTTCACCGCCCGGACCGCCTACGGGCGGCTCTTGGCTGCCGTGGCCGCCCGCACCCGGGACGTGGCGGCCGCCGAGGACGCCCTGTCCGAGGCGTTCGTCGCGGCCCTGCGGGCGTGGCCCCGGGACGGCGTCCCCGACAACCCGGCGGCGTGGC
>JAIEQO010000878.1 GCA_019747655.1 Gemmataceae bacterium
AAGGGGAACGCCGAACACGTCGCCCGCGGGGCCGGGTGGCTCGGCACCCGGGCCGGCCAGCCGGACGCCCCGCCCGACCCGCAGCGGGTCATCCGCGACCTCGAAGCGGCGACGGTGCCGTCGGCCGACGGCACGCCGGTGATGCTGTGCGACCTCGGGCGGGTGATGCTCGGCGGCGGCCCCCGTCGCGGCGTGCTCGACAAGGACGGGACAGACGCCGTCGGCGGGGTGGTGATGATGCGGCACGGGGAGAACCCCCGGGCCGTGACCCGCCGGCTGCGGGAGAAGCTGCGGGAACTCCAGCCCGGGCTGCCGCCGGGGGTGCGGGTGGTGGCCGTGTACGACCGCACCCCGCTCATCCGCGACACCGTCGGCACCGTCACCGGCACGCTCCTCGAAGCGATCCTCACCGCAACCGTTTGCATCGTGGTCGTCCTGCGGCACCTCCGCACGGCGTTCGTCGTCGCCCTGACCCTCCCCCTCGCCGTCCTCTTCTCGTTCGGCCTCGCCGACCTGCTCCGGCAACTCGGTGTCGTCACCGTCGAGACCAACCTGATGTCGCTGGCCGGGCTGGCGGTGTCGGTCGGCGTCTTGGTCGACGCCTCGATCGTGATGGCCGAGAACGCCATGCACAAGCTCCGACAGGCCCGCGGGCCGGTGGTGCGAGGCGACACCCGGGCCGAGGTGCTCGCGGCCTGCCGGGAGGTCGGTCGGCCGATCGTCTTCTCGGTCCTCATCATCCTGCTGTCGTTCCTGCCGGTGTTCGCCCTCGGCGGCCTGGAAGGCAAGATGTTCCGGCCGTTCGCGTACACCAAGTCGTTCGCCATGCTCGGCGTCGGGCTGCTCGCAGTGACGCTGGTCCCGGCCCTCTGCACCGTGTTCGTCCGAGGTCGGCTCCGCTCGGAAGACGAGGTCCCGCTCGTCCGCGGCCTCACCCGGGTCTACCGGCCGGTGCTCGCGTACCTCCTCGACCGCCCGCTCCCGATCGTCTGGGTGGTGGGTCTGACGCTCGTCCTCGGGGCGGCGGTGCTCGGCAACCCGTACCTGCTCGGCGGGGCGGTCGCCGCCGCGGCCGGGGGGTGCCTGTGGGCCGCGTCCCGGGCGACGACCCGACTCATCGCCGCCGGGTCGCTCACGCTCGCCGGTCTTGCCGCGGGCGAGTGGCTGACGCCGCTCGACCGGCAGTTCCTCACCCCGCTCGACGAGGGGATGGTGATGGACATGCCGATCACCGTCCCGCGGATGTCGGTCCCGCAGGCGGCCGACGACCTCCGGGCCCGGGACATGGTCTTCTGCCGGTTCCCCGAGGTGGAGATGGTGGTCGGCAAGGCCGGCCGGGCCGAGACCGCCGCCGACCCGGCCCCGGTCGACATGATCGAGACGATGATCGGCTTCCGCCGGCGGGAGTTCTGGCCCCGCCGGTGCCTCCGCCCGGCCGACGCCGAGGCGCAAGCCCGCGCCGTCCTCGATGAGCTGGTCGCCCGCGGGCTGGTCCGCGAACCCTCCGACCGGCGGGACCTGGCCAACCGCGCCGCGATGGCCGCGGTGCCGCTCTTCGACGCCCAGATGCGGGAGGCCGCCTACCAGCGGAACATGGAGTTCGAGCGGGACCTCGGCCAGCGGCTGGCCGGCTTCGCCGCGGCCGAGCTGGTCCGGTTGCTCGACCGGCCGCCGGCCCCCGTCGCCCCGGCGGTGCTCGCGGGGCATGCGGCCCACCTCGGCATGGACCCGACGCCCGAAGCCGTATCGGCCCTCGTGCGGGACGTACTGCGGGCCCTCGGCCCCGATGCCGGCCAGCCCCGGCACGGCTTGTGGGACCGGCTGACCGGCCCGACCTCGCTCGACGACCGGCTCTACGAGGTCGTCCGCGACAAGCACCGCTCCGAGTGGCGCGACCACACCGCCCGGCTGAACGCCGAGCTGCTCGACCGCGGGGCCGGCGTCTACACCCGGCTCGTCCTCGAAGCCCTGCTCGAACAGGCCGAGGTGATCGACCCTCGCGTGACGGCGGCGATGCACGAGTGGCACCGGGCGAGGGCCGCCACGCCGTCCGCGGCGCCGGTCGGCGAGCACCACCACGGCGGCGGGTCGCTGCCGTTCCTCACGCCGACTCCGGAACTCGACTCGCTCCAGACCGAGCTGACGGCCCGCTTCGCCCGCGGGCTGTTGCTCTGGCCGCGTGACCGGGCGGAGCTGGCCGGGTTCGGCGGCGAGTTGGACCGGGCCATGCAGATGCCCGGCTGGGCCAACGTCTGGACCATGCCGATCCAGAACCGGGTGGACATGCTCTCGACCGGGGTGAACACGGCCGTCGGCGTCCGCGTCCTCGGCCGGCGGCTCGACGATGTCGTCAAGGCGTCCGAGGA
Organism: Gemmataceae bacterium; assembly: GCA_019747655.1. Classification (GTDB taxonomy): domain Bacteria; phylum Planctomycetota; class Planctomycetia; order Gemmatales; family Gemmataceae; genus Urbifossiella. Next base: position 2,367 of record JAIEQO010000878.1, read on the forward strand.
CATCGCGGCCGTCCTGAAAGGCGTGCCCGGGGCCGCGGATGTCGTCGCCGACCCGGTCCGGGGCAAAGGGTATCTGGAAGTCGTCCCGGACCGGGCCAGGTGCGCCCGGCACGGCGTCGACCCGGGGGCCGTGACGGAACTCGTCGGTATCGCCCTCGGCGGGCGGGTCGCCACCACGACCGTCGAGGGCCGCGAGCGGCACCCGGTCCGGGTCCGGTTCGCCCGCGACACCCGGGCCGACGACGAGTCCGTCCGCGACCTGCCGGTGCCGGCCCGGTCGGGCTACGTCCCGCTGTCGGCCGTCGCGGACGTCCGCATCGCCGAGGGACCGGCGGTCATCAAGGGCGAGAACGGCCTGGCCCGGAACTACGTCCGGCTGAACGTCCGCGGCCGGGACGCCGGGGAGTTCGTGGACGCCGCGAAGCAGGCCGTCGCGTCGCAGGTCCGGCTGCCCGAGGGCGTCACGGTCGAGTGGGCCGGCCAGTTCGAGCACGCGGCCCGGGCCCGGCGGACGCTCCTGGTCGCCGTCCCGGTCGTGGTCGGCCTCATCTTCCTGCTCCTGTGGTGGACCTACCGCGACCTCGCCGACGCCGCCCTCATGCTCCTCGCCGTCCCCGGCGCCCTGGCCGGCGGGGTGATCCTGCAATGGCTGCTGGGCGAGCCGCTGTCCGTGGCCGCGTGGGTCGGGCTCATCGCCTGCTTCGGGATGGCCACGTCCACCGGCGTCATCATGCTCGTCTACCTGCGGCAGGCGGTGGCCACCGCCGAGGCGGCCGGCCCGCTCACCCCGGAGCGGCTCCGGGCGGCCGTTCTGGACGGCGCGGCCCAGCGGCTGCGGCCGAAGCTCCTGACCGAGGCCACCACCCTGCTCGGGCTGGCCCCGCTGCTGTTGGCGACCGGGACCGGCTCGGAGGTGCTGCGGCCGATGGTGGTGCCGGTGCTGGGCGGGCTGTTGGTGGCCGACGAGGTGATCGACCTGTTCCTGCCGGCCCTGTTCTACCGGGTCCGGCTCCGGCGGCTGGGCTGACGCCGCTCAAGAGGTGGCGGCCGGTCGGCGCCGGCGGCGGGCGACCACGACCGCCACAGCGGCAACGGCGAGTATGCCGGCCGCCGCGTACAGCCAGGCCCCGGTGCCGCCGGCCGGGACTGGTCTCGGGATGGCCGACTCGGGCCGCGGCTCGTGCGGGATCGGCTTGACCCCGAACTGCTTCCCGATGTCCAGCTCGTCGGCCGTCGGGGTATACGGGGCGTACTCGAGGAAGGTCGTCTCGGACACCATCTGCTTCCTCCCGTCCGCCCCAATCTGATGCTCCTCCTCGCGGGTCGGCCAGAGCCGCCCGCCCTCCTCCCGGTACTCGGTCCGGCGTACTCGCTTCCCGGGCACGTACCCCCGGGCATTCAGGTCAAGAACCTTGTCGGTCTCGCTGTACAGGTGCTGGCCGGTCTTCCGGTCGACATGGGTGATCCGGGTGACGCCGTCGCCGGTCCGGACGGTAATCCGCCGGGTCCGCCGGCCCTCAAGCTTGTCGTCGGCCGTTTCGACGACCTCCTTGACCCGGACCGGCTGGTACAACTGCATGGCGGCGGGAAAGTGGTTGACGGTCCGCCCGTACCCTTCGGGCTTCTTCCATTCGGTGCCGTGCTCGCCGACGACATACTTCCCGGACGGCTTGAGTTCCAAGTAGTAGTACGCGTCCGGCGAAACGACCCGGACGAGTAAATCCTTCCCGTTGCCCTGGGGCGGGGGGAAGGAGTCCCGGAGTACCCACAGGTCGTTCCCGTGAACGGCGACGCTCCGGCCGAACGTCACCGGCTCGGTGAGTTCGGGCTTGGCCCAGTCCCACAGCTTATACTCACTTACGGTGCGGTGGCCAACGATCTGGTTAGCCACGATCGCTTTGGCCTGCTCGTAGTACCCGGGGATCTTGAGGTCGGCCGTGGCGATCGTCACCTGTGCGCTCGACGTGCCGCCGGCGACCCCCACGACCAGGGCGGCACCCAAGTACCTCATGGCGTGCCTCGCGGTGGTAGCGGCCGTGCTCGGCAATCTTGCCATCGCCATCATCAAGTTCATCGCGGCGACCATCAGCGGTTCGT
>JAIEQO010000595.1 GCA_019747655.1 Gemmataceae bacterium
GCCCCCGCCGCCGAACCCGCCGGCCCCGCCGGCGGCGCTGGTGCCGCCCAGGCCGCCCCCGCCGACCGCCTGGTTGCCGGTCAGGGTGCAGCCGGTGATGGTGAGGGTGCCCTGGTTGTAGACCGTCCCGCCCAGCCCGGCCGCCCCGCCGGCGAAGCCCTGGGCCAGGCCGTTCGACAGGGTCAGGGTGTCCAGCGTCAGGTTTCCCGCGGCCGTCACCTGGAACAGCCGGAAGGCGTTGCCCCCGGTCCGGGTGATGGTCTCCCCGGTCCCGCGGATCGTGATGGGCGTGGTGACCAGGAAGGCCGACGGCCCGGCCGGCTGGGGCACGTCGGCGGTGCTCGCCGACAGGTTGGTGAACGTGGTCAGCCCGACCGTCTTGCCCCGGACGGAGGCGTCGAACACGATGGTGTCGGCGTCCGGGGCGGCGTTGGCCTGGTCGATCGCCCAGCGGAGCGACCCGTCCCCGGCGTCGGCCGTGTTCAGGACGGTGAAGGTGGCCGGGGTGGACCGGTCTTCGAGGTGGGTCAGGTCGAGCCGGGCGCGGCGGGTGCGGGCGGGGCGGGACATCGGATCGCTCCGAGGGGTGAGCGGACGCGGGACGCCCCCCAATGCGAAATCCCGGGGCGGGGACTGCCAGGAATTTTTTGGAAGACGTGTTTTCCGAGCGAGCGGGGGGCGTACTCCGGACGGCACGAGGGGTTTGCAGTGCGGTTGCCGCCCCGAAGGGGCGTCCGGGAATAGCCCGTGGTGACAACCCCGGGTCAGGAAGGGGGAAGCGGTCGTAGCCCCGAAGGGGCGACCCGCGTGTGCATGGGTCGCCCCTTCGGGGCTACGGTTTTCTCACCGGACCCCTACCCGGGGCTTTCGCCCCGGGCTATTCCCGGACGCCCCTTCGGGGCGACAGAGCGGACGCCCTGTCGGGGCGGCACAAATGACCGCGGCCGGGGTGTGCCCACCCTCGTCCTACCTCGCCACCTCCCGCGGCGGGGGGGCGACCGGCTTCGGCTTGTCGGCCGCCAAGACCGCCCGCCACTTCCGGACCTCGTCCGGCTTGCCCCAGCGCTGGTACAGCCGGACCAGCATGTCCGCCGCGGCCGACACGAGCAGCCGGTCCCCGGACGGCAGCCGCGGCTCCAGGGCCTTCATCCGCTCGTAGCTCTCGACCAACAGCGGCTCGGCCTCCTCGTACCGGCCCTGGACGTGCAACACCCGGCCGAGCACGCCGGACGCCATCGCCACCCGGAACCCGTCCGGGTCCGCCCCCCGGGCCAGGTCCAGCGCCTCCCGGAGCAGCGGCTCGGCCAGGGCCGGCTCGCCGGCCCGCCACAGCTCGCCCGCCACCCGGCCCACCTCCTGGGCCTGGTACAGGTCGGCGTCCTTCTGGAGCGCCGGGTCGGCCGCCGTCGGCTTCTCCGGGGCCGCCACCCGGGCCGCCACGCCGGCCGCGACCTGGGCCCGGACCGCGGCCGCCCGGTCGGTCTCCCCGGCCGCCTTGAGCATCCCGAGCAGTCGGCCGCGGTCCTTGATCAGCCCGAGGTCGTTGGGCCGGGCGTCCTTCCCGGCCACCGCCAGCGTCTCCTCGTACACCCGAATCGCGTCGGCCAGCCGGCCGGCGTCGCGGTACGCCAGGCCCAGGCAGTACCCGCTGCCGACGGTGTCCGGGTGGGCGGGGCCAAGGGCCTTCAGCCGGGCCGCCCGGATGCCCTCCTGGACGGCCACCACCTCGGCGTGCCGACCCAAAGCGGTGTACGCCGCACACAGGTAGGACCCGGCCGTCTGGGCCGTCCCGTTGTCCTCCCCGTACCTCTGCTTCAGCGCCTCCCAGTGCGCCTTCAGCAGCGGGACCGCGTCCGCGTGCCGGCCGAGCCGGTGGTAGGCCCCGCCCAGCATGCCGTCCAGGTCGGGGTCGGGCGGGTGGGCGGCCCGGGCCCGCTCCAGGGACGGCAGGGCGGCCGCGATCCGGTCCTCGTTGTCGGTCGCCATGGCGAACTCGTACTCGGCCAACTGGGTGTCCAGGTGGTCCGCCCCGAGGGTCCGCAGGCGGGCCGCGTGGACCCGCCGGAACAGCTCGACGGCGTGCGGCCGGCTGACGGCGTTCCGGTACAGGCGGGCCAGGTCGGCGACGGCGGCCAGGACGGCCGGGTGGTCGGCCGGGTGGAGCCGCTCGCGGCCGGCCAGGACCCGTTCGTACAGGACCAGCGCGTCCTTGGGCCCCCGGGGTTCGGTGACCGCCCGGGCCAGGCTGCGGAGGACGTCCAGGTGTTCCGGGGCGTCCGCCCCGCGGAGGCCGGCAACCAGGCCCGCCGCCCGCTCCAGGTGGGCGGCCGCCTCCGGACTAGCCCCGACCCCGAGGTACGCGTCCCCGATCACCCGGCGGACGGCCGCCTCGACGGCCGGGCGGTCCCGGAACTTCTCGACCTTCGCCGCCGCCCGGTCCAGGGCCTCCCGGACGGTCAGCTTGGGGTTCGGGTCGGACCCCCGGCCGGCCTGGACCGCCCCGTCCGCCTGCCCGAGCATGTCGGTCAGGAACTCGGTCACCTCCCGGGCCGCGTCCCGCTCCTCGTCGGCCCGGGCCTTGTCCGCGTCCGACCGCCCCCGGGCGGCCTCCTCGTCCTTCAGGGCCTGGTCCTTGGCGTCCCGCTCGCCGCGGGCGATGTCGGCCTGCCGGCGGGCCTCGACCAGCCCCCACCCCGCCCCGCCGACCCCGAGCAGCAGGGCGGCGGCGACCGCCCCGGCCGCCAGCACCGTCCCGCGGTTGCGGCGGACGAACTTGCCGACCCGGTAGCGGACGCTCGGCGGGGCCGCCAGCACCGCCTCCCCGGCCAGGTACCGCCGCACGTCGGCCGCGAACCCGAGGGCCGTCGAGTACCGCCGGTCCCGGTCCTTCTCCAGGGCCTTCATCACCACCCAGTCGAGGTCGCTCCGCAGCAGCCCGGGGAGCTTCCCGGGGTCGGTCCCGCGGTCGGCCGCCAGGCTCGGGAGGGCGTCGGCGGTGCTCAGCCGGTCGCTCGGCCGGGGCGGGTCCTCCTCCCGGACGACCCGCAGCATCTCCAGCAGCCCGGCCTTGCGGAGATCGGCCCGGGCGAACGGCGGGCTGCCGGCCAGCAGCTCGTACAGGAGCGCCCCGAGCCCGTACACGTCGGCCCGGGTGTCGATGTCGCGGTTGTCCAGGGCGGCCTGCTCGGGGGCCATGTACGCCGGCGTCCCGACGACCACCCCCAGCCCGGTGTGGACCGTCTGCTCGGTCAGCCCGGGCCCGGCCGCCTTGGCCACCCCGAAGTCGATGACCTTCGGGACCGGCCGGCCGTCGGCCTCGGCTACCAGCACGTTCGACGGCTTCACGTCCCGGTGGATGACGCCCTTCTGGTGGGCGTGCTGGAGAGCCTCGCAGACCGGCACGAACAGTCCGAGCCGCTGCCGCGGGGTCAGCCTGTGGGCGTCGGCGTAGGCCGTGATCGGGACGCCCTCGACCAGCTCCATCACGAAGAACGGCCGGCCGTCCGGGGTGGCCCCGGCGTCCAGCACCTTCGCAATGTGGGGGTGGTCCATGACCGCCAGGGCCTGCCGCTCGGCCTCGAACCGGGCCAGGACCGCCCGCGAGTCCATCCCGGCCTTGATCAGCTTGACCGCCACCGGCCGCTTGACCGGGGCCGTCTGCTGGGCCAGCCAGACGGACCCCATCCCGCCCTCCCCGAGCGGCCGGGCCAGGGCGTACCGGCCGGCCAGGACCGTCCCGGCGAGGTCGGCCGGGGACGGACCCGCCGGGTCGCCGGCCCAGTCCCGGGTCCGGTGCTCGGCCGCCGGGTCGACGGCGGTCGTCGGGGCGAGCAGGGCCGCCGGCCGGGCGGGCAGGAAGTCGCCGGCCCGGGCGTGGGCGGCGAGGAGTTCGTCGACCTCGGCCCGCAGGGCCGGGTCGGTGCCGCAGGCGGCGTCGAGGTACGCCCCCCGGTCAGTCTCCGGCAGGTCGAGGGCGTCGGCGAACACGGACAGCGGGTCCGGCGGGGCGGCGGACATGGCGTCTCCCGGTCGGGGGCGAGCAACCCGTCAATGCGAGGGACGAGGCCGCGGACTGCCAGGATTCCCGGAAACTTCTTGGCGGGCGGGGGGCATGAGCCCCCTGATGCCTAGCCACCAGGGGCTCACGCCCCCCGCCCGCCGCGCCGCTCACTCCCCGCCGAGCTTGCGGAACATCCAGGCCCGGGCGTAGGCCCAGGTCCGGTAGCCGGTCCGGGCCGATAGCCCGAGTGCGGCGGCCGCCTCCTCCAGGGTCAGCCCGGCGAAGACGTGGAGCTTGACCAACTCGGCGGCCTCCGGCTTGTGGGCGGCCAGTTGGTCGACCACCCCGTCGACGGCCAGCAGGTCGTCGTCCGGGGCGGCCGCCGCGAGCTGGGCCGGGAGCGGGACCCGGGGCCGGCCGCCGCCGTGCCGGTCGGCCTGCTTGCGGCGGGCGGCCTCGACCAGGAT
>JAIEQO010000197.1 GCA_019747655.1 Gemmataceae bacterium
GTCACCCCTCGGCCATCTGGTCGTGGATCATCGGGTCGAGGTGCTTGGTGTTCCGCTCGACGGCCAGCACGATCGTCCGCTCCTCGCTCCCGTCCCCGCTGGTCGCCACCGCCGGGATGATCTGCCGGCTGTCCGGCAGGCTGAAGAGCATCGTGAACGTCCCGTCGGACCGGAGCTTGACCGGCTCGTTCCCCAAAGTCACGTGGGCCGCCGGGTCGGTCCGGCCGTTGACCACCAGGTGGGCGTCGAGCTGGAAGTGGAACTTCTTGAGCGTCCCGGGCAGGCTCGCCCCGGGGCCGAAGGCCATCTCCTTCGGGGTCCCCAACGGCCGCCGCAGCCGCTCCTCGAACAGCTCCTTCAGCTCCGGGTTGGCGGCCGGCGTCTCGAACCCGCCGGACATCGCCAGGATGCGCTCGGCCTGCTTCTTGTCCAGGTCGCCGACCCCCACGTCCAGGGTCTCGTGGGCCCCGGCCTTCGGCGGGGTGACGACGTTCGACCGGGCCAAGACGAACAGCTCGCCCCGCCGGGACAGGTAGCCGATGTCCGCCCGGTAGGTCCGCGGCGGCTGCGGCACGTCGATGTACCAGTTGGTGCAGCCGCCGTGGATGACCACGTCCCGCACCGGCGTTTCCGACGTGCTGGTGGTGTCCTGGCTGGTCACGTCGAACAGCCGGATCACCGGCTTGGCCCCGTGCCAGTCCTGCCGCAGGGCGGCCTCGGCCCGCTGGACGGATTGCTGCGTCAGCTCCCAGGTGACGTGCAGCCAGTACGGGTCCGGGACCATCAGGAAGACCCGGTCCTTGGTCGGGCTGGTGGCCCCGGTCCGGGGCGACGAGATGTCCTTGTCGGCCGGGATCGGCGCGGCGGCCGGGATGGCGGCCTTCGACACCGGCTTCGGGGCCGCGACCGGGGCGGGGGCCGGCGGGGCGACGGCCGGCTTGGCGGGAGCGGCGGGCTTCGGGGCGGGGAGGTCGGCCAGCCGCGGGCCGGCGGCCGGCTTGTGCGATCCGTTGGCCGTCGGGGCGGGCTTGGCCGGCTTCGTGACCTTGGCCGCCGACTTGGCCGCCGGGCGGGTCGGGACCGGGACCGCCTTCACGGAAGGGCGGGCGGCCGACTTGGACAGCCGGTTCAGGGCCCGGACCAGTTGGTCCTTGGTCATCCCGTCCCAGCCGCGGACGCCCTTCTTGCGGGCCAGGTCGGCCAGGTCCTTCTTCGGCCGGTCGTTCAGCGGGCCTGCGGTGCTCATCGTGCGGCCACTCCCCACGCCGGCGGGCGGTTGCGGGACGGTCGGGCGTCCGTGCGAATTACTCGGGCGGGGCCCGGGGTCCGTCCCGGGGGGCGGCGGGTCCGGGGGCGAGGCCGGCCCATTCTAAGGCGGGCGGTCCAGCCGGGGAACAGTCCGGCCGCGGCCGGCGGACCCGTCGGCGGGCGGGACGACCCGGGACGAACGGCCGGGGCCGTCCGGATGCGGGGCGGGCCGGGGCGGACATCATCCCGGACCCGGTCCGCCACAACGCGGACGGGCAACCGGTGGCAAATCCGCACCAGTAATACAGATATCGTAGAAAAAATGCCTACACGCTGTCAACGCGATTTGCTCACCACCGGCCGCCGAACCGGCCGCAAACCCCGCTAGAACGGTACGACTTGTACGCCCGATCGTTCGGCAGGCTTGGGCCAACGACTGCCGCGCTCGTGAGCGACCGGGCGAGCCCTGCGAACCCGATCTTGGCCGCCCGAAGAAGTCATAAGAAGCTCCGTAAACGATTACGTAGTATAGGTCCGAGACGGCTTGTGAAAAATTTCACGAGACCCCAATTGACTTTACACTGGCCGCCCGCACAATACCCCCCATCTTGACAACACGGTATCGGGTGTGACCGGTCCGTCGGGTGGTCGCTCCGCCCACGGTACGGAAGTGGCCATGCGGGTCCTCCTGCTGGTGGCCGTGACCGCCGCCGGGTGTGCGACTGCTGCCGGGGTGGCCGTCCGATTTTGGGGGCCGGAGCACGTGCGGCCGGCGGTGCTGGCCGCGGTGCTGTGCCTCGCCCCGGCGGTCGCCTCGCTGACCCTGGTGGAGCGGGTCGCCCGGCGGGCCCCGGCCCAAGCCGCGGTGGCCGTCCTGCTCGGGATCGGGACGCGGATGGCGGTGGTCGTCGCCGGGGTCCTAGTCCTGGCGGGCGGGGCCGACCCGGCGGCCCGGGACCGGTTCGTCGGCTGGGTGGTGGCGATGTACATCCTGACACTCGCGGCCGAGTCGGCCCTGGCGGCCGGGGCGGTCCGGACCGCGGCGGCCCCCCGATGAGCAGCGACCCCGGGCCGACCTTCGGCGGCGACTACCGGGCCCTCGGCCTGGTCCTCACCGCCGTCGGCGAGATGGTCGCCCCGATCCTGATCGGGGTGTGGCTGGACGACCGGTACGGCTGGTCGCCGTGGGGCCTCGTGATCGGCGGGACCCTCGGGCTGGTCGGCGGGGTCGGCCACCTGATCGTGATCGCCCGGCGGGAGAGCGCCCGGAAGAAGTAAGCAGGCGGACACCCTCGGACCGCGGACACCGAATCCCATGGCCCACAGCCCGCTCGACCACGTCGTCGACCACGCCTGGGTCGGCCCGGTCACGAAGTACCAAATCCTGATCGTGGTGGCGGCGGTGGCGGTGGCGGTCCCGTACATCCTCCTGGCCCGGCGGGTCGAGAACGGGGCCCCCCCGCGGGGGCCGTTCTGGAACTTCCTGGAAATGCTCCTGCTGTTCATCCGGGACGAGGTCGTCAGACCCAACGTCGGCCCCGGGCACAGCTCCCACGACGCCCACGACGCGGGCGACGACCCGGCCCACCCGCACCACCACCAGGCGGACAAGTACCTGCCGTTCCTGTGGACCCTGTTCCTGTTCATCCTCGCCTGCAACCTGCTCGGGATGGTCCCGTTCCTCGGGTCGCCGACGGCCGACCTCGGGGTGACGCTGACCCTGGCGGTGATGACCTTCCTGGTCATCCACGTGTCGGCCCTGATGAAGCTCGGCCCGGTCAAGTACGTCCGGTCGTACATCCCGGTGCTCAAGGGCGACAACCTGGTCATGAACGTCTTCCTGGCCGTCGTCATCACCCCGATGATCGCGGCCATCGAGGTCCTCGGGGCGTTCATCCGCGGGGCCGTGCTGGCCATCCGGCTCTTCGCCAACATCTTCGCCGGGCACGTCGCCCTGGCGGTGATCGTGGCGTTCGCCGTCGCCGCCGACAACTCGTTCAGCCCCGGCGGCGGGCTCGCCGCGCTGGTCCTCGGGACCGGCCTGAGCCTCCTGGAGCTGTTCGTCGCCTTCCTCCAGGCGTTCGTCTTCGTCCTCCTGGCGTCGATCTTCCTCGGCATGCAGCTGAACCCGGAACACTAAACCGATTTCCTTCCCCCCGCGACTCAGGACCGACCCATGAACCTCGTCCGCATCGCCGCCGCCCTGGCCGTGCTCCTGGCCGTCACCGCCACCCCGGCCTTCGCCGCCCCCGACGCCCCGGCCGGGACCGCGGCCGCCGCGACCGCCACCGCCGGGAACGGCGGGATCGGCATCGGGGCCGGGGTCGGGGCCGGGCTGACCATCATCGGGGCCGGCATCGGCATCGGGCTGATCGGCTGGGGCGCGATGGGCGGGATCGCCCGCCAGCCCGAGGCGACCGGCAAGATCCAGGTCAACATGATCGTCATGGCGGCCCTGGTCGAAGGGGCGGCGATCATCTCGCTGCTGGTCATCTGCTTCGCCCTCGTCGGCCGGATCCCCGGCTAACCCCGCCACCCGCCGACCGCCCCGAGGGACCGCCGCATGAAGACCGCCGCCATCGCCCTCCTCGCCGTCCTGGCGACCCCGGCCGCCCTGTTCGCGGCCGACGCCGGCGAGGGGAAGAGCGTGTTGTCCCCGGACTGGGTCAACTCGGCCGTCACCCTGGTGGTGTTCCTGGCCCTGCTCGGGGTGCTGTACGCCTTCGCCTGGGGGCCGATCCAGAAGGGCCTCCAGGCCCGCGAGGACGCCCAGTACCACGCCCTCGACGAGGCCAAGAAGGCCCGGGAAGAAGCCGCCGGGATGCGGGTCCAGGTCCAGGCCCAGCTCGACCACGCGGCCGAACAGGTCCGGGAGATGCTGGCCGAGGCCCGGCGGGACGCCGACGCCCTGCGGGCGACCGAGAAGGAGGCCGGGGTCAAGGACGCGGCCGCCGAGCGGGAGAGGGCCAAGCGGGAGATCGAGGCCGCCCGGGACGCCGCCCTGGAAGACATCTACAAGCAGGCCGTCGACCTGGCGACGACGCTCTCGGCCAAGACCCTCGGCCGCAAGATCACCGCCGACGACCACCGCAAGCTGGTCGGCGAGTCGCTGGCCGAGCTGAAGCAGAGCGCGAAGTCGGCGTGACCTGCCGCGAGCGTCGGGGGGGGCCGGCCGCCGGGGGGCCCCAGATAACGACGCCGGGACGGCCCCCCCCCACCCCGGCCG